>CAMNLO010000270.1 GCA_946543095.1 uncultured bacterium | reverse complement strand
GGCCTTCATGCCGGAAGCCAGCTGCTTTGCTTTCTCGTTGTCCCGGCGCAGCTCCTCGCTTTTTTCATACAGCTCCGTAATATCGTCCGCGATCAGTTCATGGAGGGGAGCGCCCTGGTCGGTCAGAAGGCGGTATCGGAAGGAAACAGCCCTGCCGTCAGAGAGCACATGGACCTTTTGCTTTTTCACAAACTCATAGAAGTCTGCTCCGTTCTGCAAAGACCTGCCTGCCAGTAAATAGCAGATCTCATTCATCCGGTGGTTCACCAGGATGCAGCGTCCCTCATCCAGATAATAGCAGATGCCTGCAGGCAGCGAATCCACGCTCTCCTTAATGGAAGCAGAAGTGATATGGGTCAGCTTCCATTTCCGGATGCTCACAAAAAGGCTGAAACAGATGAGAGAAGCAAGGGCAAGGAGAAACAAAACCATAAGGCAGGGCTTTTGCAAAAGAAACAGGGCAAAGGGTGCGGCCTGTCCTTTCAGCCGAAGCTCCGTGCCCTCCCTGCACACATGAAACAGGAGATATCCAAGGGCAAAGCACAGGGCGGACAAGGCACAGAAGGGATAACGCTTCTGCTTGAACAGAAGCATTGTGTCCGCCATCCCTCCGAAGCAGACAAGAAGCGCCCAAAAACAGACCGTATTCTGCACCGGTACGGGAAGCTGAAGAAATGGCGTCATCGGGCTTCCTCCGCCTCTTCAAAGGGGATGGAAACAAAAAAGCTGCCCTCTTCCTCTCTCAAGGAAGCGGTGCTTCCGGAGGGAAGTGTCAGCGCTGCCCCTTCAAAGACGCATTTGATCCCATTCTTCCGCAGGGTGACCTGCAATCCCCGGAGCGCAGGCAGCGCCTGCTCCAGGAGCTGCTCAAAGAGGGAATAGCTTTGCAGCACAGTCTGCGGCGGGAGGCTTACGCTTTCCAATAAGGAGCTTTCCGCCGGGATCCCAAGGTCTTTTACCGACCGGAGGGATTCCTGGAGGGCAAGATACAGTTCGGTGGAATCAATGCTGTCACTGCCTGCCGCCAGCAGGGACAGATTGGCAAAGCGTTTGATATAGACAGCCAGAAGGCAGACGGTTTTCATCTGCAGGACATAGCTTTCGGGATGCTCTTTAGCGTATGCACACAGTCCGGTGATCTTCAGTGACTGAGGGGATACTCTTTGTGCGATCTCATCGTAGGTCCTGGTTTTCGCTTCGATCTGGGCTCTTTCCTCCTTCAGCTCGTTTTCCAGGCGCAGCAGCTCCGCTTCCTCCCCCAGCCGCTCTCCTGCCTCCCGGAGCTCTTCATGGATCCGATTCAGCTCGGTGATATCGTCCTGCCAGTATACAAAGCCCCCATGCACCTGTTTGCGGTGGATACGGGTATTGGAATCCGGCAGGAGTGCCCGTTCCTCTCTGAGCTCCTGCTCCGATAAGGAGACGGCAGTGGGACTCCGGTAGATGATGCGGAAATCCCGGTCTGCGATCTGGGCCGAAAGACCGGAAAGCTCAAACAGTCTTCCATACCTGACATTGGAGGGGATCAGGCCGATATACATCAGGCTGAGCCAGACTCCGGCCATGGTAAAACAGACGGTCTCGGGAAATTCCCCCAGATGGATCCCGTTCACCTTCGGCCATAGATCCGCGGCATTCAGAGTCAGATAAAGGATTCCGAACAGCGCCGGCAGCATGGGGATCCAGACCAGCCTGCGGCTGGCCGAAACACGGCACCGGGAAAACAGGATATACACTGCCCCCAAAAACAGCAGCGCGATCCACCCGTAGATCAGGTAGAAGAAAGGGGTGCGGGAGTAGTCCGCGTCCCAGTCCGCAAAGTCTTTATGAAAGCGAAACACCAGCTGATGCAGGTCGTTGGTGAGCACCAGAAGAGCCAGGAGACATGTGACCGGGGCTGCGATCCACATCTGCCTGCGCATCCCCCGCTGATCCCCTCCCCCCACGGAAAGGGCGGCAAGGAGAGATAACAGCGGGATAAACAGCGCGGGGATATAATACAGATACCAGATATGACGGGCGATGACGCCTGTTTCTTCAAAGGCGATATATTTGGCGCCCCGCAGAATGATCCAGGCCACGATCAACCCTGCGATACCCATCAGGTATTTTCTCGTGCCCACATCGATGATGTGATCGTCGAAATACATTAACAGCGCCAGGGAAAAGGCCAGCAGCACAGGCGTGGCAATGAGTCTGAGAAGGAAAACATCAGGGGCGAAGATCGAAACACAGGCAACAAGCAGATAGGAGGCAGCAAGCTGCAGAAGCATCCGCAGCGATCTTGTTTTTGTCATCATGGCAGTCTGTCCGCATCCCCGGGACCATGATCCCGGCGAAGAGCATTTTCAGCAGCATCGGCATTGCTGCTTATCGTTCCTGCCAAAGCTGACATATCAAATCCTCCATGATCCGCTGAAGTCTATCCCGCCGGCTTTGGCCGGCGCGTCGACTCGAATAAGAAAAGGGTCTCACAAATCCAGTAAGAAAGGGGCTTCCAGCACATCCAATTTCGCGCGGACTCAACAGGGGACTCAAAAGCAGAAAATGCTTCAAAAATTTGTCAGAATATGGAACGGGAAAGAATCCCGCACATCTTAATGCGCCAAAATGTCCTCAAGCTTACCCTGAAATTCCGGGAAGTCCTCAACAACCGTTTTGTATACGTCGGCCATATCAAGCGTAATATACTTATGCGCAGCAACGTCCCGAAATCCAGCAGCCTCTTTCCACGCAACGTCTTTATACTGATTCCTGATTTCATCGCTTAATGTCTTTACAAGCTCGCCAATGTTTATAACAGTCATGGATACTGCGCGCTTTGTTTTCTCATCAGCGCAAAAAGCTTCAGAATCCATATCGCTGATAAGCTCCCTGGCGATCCGCACCTCGTCAATTATCTTTTTTATGACAATTTGGTCACGATGCTTCATACACTACTCTCTCATTCCCTATTTCAATCATGGAATCAGCTGGCAAAGGAGCATGCAGAACATCTACCGGTTTGCGAAGCTTTTCTTCAAGACGGATCTTGAGGCCGGAAAGCTTGAATAAAGACACATGCGGAGTTCCAAACTCCACGAGCAGATCAACATCGCTGTCTTCCGTGCATGTACCATCTGCATATGAGCCAAACAGCGAAGCTTTTGTGATATTATATTCTGATGAAACTGCGTTCACAGTTTCTGCAATTTGATCAAATGATAAAACCATCGCAGGATCCAATCTTCAATAGCAGCTACAAGTATGTTCGCTGAGATGTATTATATCGCTTTTGCTGGTTTTAGCAAAGACTAATTCTTCTTACGAAAGGACTTGAAATGATTTTGAAAATCAGATCCCCAATTCAGCACTGATCTCATCGATCGCCTCATCAGCATCCTGAACCTGCCCAAGGTCTATCTGTGCCAGCGATTCATCGATAGAGCTAAGAAACTCA
>CAMNLO010000269.1 GCA_946543095.1 uncultured bacterium | reverse complement strand
GGCATCTTCATGCCGGAACCACTGTTGCATTCCGCCAGATAATTCTGAAAGCCCCAGCCCGCCTTTGTGACGCTGAACAGCAGGAAACAGAGGGAGCCCAGAGGCAGCAGCAGATTGCTGACGATATAGTCCTCGAAATCCAGGATCCCCATTCCGAAAATGGTGAAGCCGCTGAATATGCTGCTGCTTAAGGCGCAGGGGATTGACGTGATCAGGATCAAAAGGCAGCCGACGAGGGCGGACTTTTTCCTTCCCCAGTGGAGATTATCCACACAGAAGGCCATGAGGCTTTCGAACACAGCGATAACCGTGGAGAAGCTGGCAAAGGTCATGAAGAGGAAAAACAGGGTTCCCCAGAGCCTGCCCCCCGCCATGGAAGTAAACACTCTGGGCAGAGTGTAGAAGATCAGGGAAGGACCGGCATCCGGCTCCACCCCGAAGGAGAAGCAGGCGGGGAAGATGATGAGGCCGGCCATCAGCGCCACGAAGGTGTCCAAAACACCGATACGTACCGCCTCTCCGGTGAGGGAATACTTTTTCGACATATAGCTGCCGAAGATCTCCATGGATCCGATCCCCAGGCTCATGGTGAAGAAGGCCTGGTTCATGGCCGCAGTGATGACATCCCTGAGATTTGAGACCCTGGAGGGATCCGGCAGCAGATAAAAGGAAAGCCCCTTCATCGCATCGGGCAGTGTCAGAGAGTGGATGGCCAACACTGTGATCAGAAGCAGGAGGCAGACCATCATGACCTTTGTGATCTGTTCCACTCCCTTCCGGACCCCAAAGGCCACGATCAGAAAGCCAAGGACCACAGTGGTCCCCATAACAATCAGCATTTCCGCAGGCGCCGCCACCATGCTCTCAAAGACGCCCCCGATGGCATCCGCTGTGATCCCGTCAAATGTTCCCGTTGCGAATTTGAAGAAATAGTCTAACATCCAGCCGGACACGGAAGTGTAGTACATCATCAGGATGGCATTCCCTGCAAAACAGACATAGCCGTGGAGATGCCACAGGGTGCCGGGCTTTTCAAGCTTTTTGTAGGCCTGCAGGGCACTGGATCTGCCGGCCCGTCCCACCGCCAGCTCCATGGTCAGCACCGGGATGGCCATGGCCACTAAGAACAGCAGGTAAAACAGCACAAAGATGCCGCCCCCGTTCTGGCCGGCCAGCCAGGGAAACTTCCAGACGTTCCCGATGCCGATGGCGCACCCGGCGCTCACCAGGAGAAAGCCGATCCTGGTGGAAAAGGACTCTCTCTCTGTCATTTTAAAACTCCTCCTTGTATAAAAGGCTCAAACAGAATTAATTCTATCACAAAACGGGGCGGATATGATACTATAAAATACAGTACTCTTAACGTTCTTTTGTTCCCTGAAAGGATTTAGCTTCAGATGAAGATCAGAAAGATATCGAAACGTTTTGCGGCGCTTCTTCTGGCGCTGCTTCTGGCATTTTCCTCCATCCCCGTGCAGGCGGGAGAGATCATCCCGTCTGCCGGGATGCCCGGACAGGATGAGCTCGTTTTGGATGAGGCAGGTGTCGCAGATGAGTCAGATGTCCTTGATGAGACAGCCGCATCCGAAGATGGCGGCGTTTCCGATGAGACAGCGGCCGCTGATGAGCCGGCTGTTTCCGAAGGGACGGAGATTAGGGATCAGACGTCTGTCTCCGGGGAGGATACCTCCGGAGACGGGGCTTACACCGATCCGGACATTTTCACAGAAGAGCCCGTCACCGAGGAGGTTTCTGTTTCGGACGGGTCTCCCGAAGGAGAGACAAGTGAAACATCTCTTGCAGCCGCCGGCACCGAAGCTGACCCTTCCGAAACCGAACTTATCGTTTCAGAGGCTGTGGAACAGGACTGCCCCATTGCCAGGCATACCGCCGTCCTGCCGGACTGGTGTGGGAATGAGGACGCCCGTCATCCTACGGGCAAGATGCCTACATACTGCTTTGAGCTGACAGGGTCGGAAGCAGAGGCACTGACCCGTGATGCCGCCGGCGCTTATGAGGCATCTGAGAGCTTAGCCGGGAGAAAAGCCAGGTACGGAGCCTCCGAGTGGGATCAGTATTCCAGCCATTATCTCTACAGCAGGATGAATACCAATGAAAAAGCCTTCTATGACGCTTTGTATGAAGTCTCAATGGATGCCCTGGAATCCCCGGTGGACCTGACGGATTATTCCGAGACGGATTGGTATGATTCCGAAGACCGCTATGAGTACACGACAAGAACATATTATCTGCCCGATATCGTCTGCCCTGCTTCCATGGGCAAGCAAAAGATCGGAGACATCTACAGGATCTTTTCCTATGAGAACCCCCAGTTCTATTTTCTGGATGCAGTTGTGATGTTTATGGAGGTTGAAGGAAACGCAGCATATGTTTTTCCGGCGTGCCATGAGGAATTCCATACCGCGAAATCCCGCAGAACGGCCACTGAACAGATCCGCACAAAGCTGAAGGACTGGATGAGACAGATCAACGCGGAAAGAACGGATCTGGAAAAGGAATTGAAGATTCACGAACTGGTGCTTCAGCATGTGGAATATCAGCACATTCAGGATCTGGACCAGAGCGTCTACAGCGCCATCGTCCTGGGAAAATCGGTCTGTATGGGTTATGCGGGACTCACCGCCATGCTGTTCAACGCGGCAGGCTTCGATTGCCAGGTGGTGACCAGCGAACCACATGCCTGGAACTTCGTCAGGCTCCGGGGGACCTGGTACCATATCGATACCACATGGGATGATGAGGACGAATACCCGTATATACCATGCTATGATTTTTTCAACCGGGATGCGGAGGGGATCTGCACAGGAGATATCGGCCACCTGGAGGGAGTGCATACTCCGGAACCGATCTTTAACATGCCTCTCTTTACAAAAGACTCCGACGGGAGGCCGGTGATCCCGGAGGCGGACGGCGCTCTTTCCTCTTTTGAGATCCGTATAGAGGACGGAAAGGCAAAGTTCATGCCGCCTAAGGGCTCCACCGCGTATTATCAGGTCGGTACGGCAGATGAGCCGGTTTTTCGCCTGGGCTGCTCTTATTCTGACAGCACTCCCTATCAAAAGCCCTTTGCCTTACAGCAGGGGGATGTGATCTATGCCAAGGCAGAGAGGACCGATTATGAGGACAGTCCGGTGATGATGCTTGATCCCTTTGCGAATGAGGCGCGGGAGAATGTGGAGGTGGCGGGTGTCTCCCTGAATCAGAGTGAGCTTACCCTGAAGCCGGGGCTGAGTGCTTCCCTGAGCGCTTCACTGACTCCTGCGGATGCCGGGGCCTCTTTCCGGTGGGAGGTGCTTTCCAGAACCCCCTCCGATCTCAGGATCACGGTACAGCCTTCGGATGCCGACCCCCGGAAAGCCATTGTTTCGGCGGGAAACATATCGGGGAGCGCAGTGGTGTGCGTTTCGGCCGCAGGGGATGCCGG
>CAMNLO010000268.1 GCA_946543095.1 uncultured bacterium | reverse complement strand
TCGCTTCGCGACCCGAATCCGGCGGGGGAAACGCTTTAATCAGCGTTTCCCTAAACAGCAGTTGAACGATCCGGCTCAGCTTTCCCCGGAGGCTTCTCCCCGGGAGAACCGTGCAAATGCCTGAGCTGCCGGTTCCCTCAAAAGCAGGAGCAGCGCCAGGTAGAAAAAGGGCATATTGTAAAACACATATCTGGCCCAGCACTCGATGATCAGCGCCGTGGAGCAGACCGTTCCGATGATGGACACCAGCACGACCCCCATAAAAAGCGCCGCATCCGGATCCCTGCGGAAACGGAACAGGGCCAGGAAAACAGCAAGTCCGTAAACCAGTACAGTATACCAGTTCAGAAGTGGATGCACAACTGCGACGGTCCGGATGAAGCCCACCGCGCACACCGCCGTATAATTGCGGACCCAGGCGAAAAAGCACCCCGGCAGCAGCGCCTTCACCAGACGGGAAGCCTCCCTGTCCGCCTCCACCCGGTACCGGGCATAGTCCGACACATCCACCCCCTGCTCCGAAAGATACGCCTGCACACAGGGCTCAAAGATCTCATAATTGATCCTGTCATGGCAGTCGGAATAATAGCGCTCCCTGGCAATGAGCCCCTCCCCGGCAAAATCGTCCAAAAGCTGTTCCTTCAGGGCTTTTTCGTACATGGTATCAAAGAGTGCCTTCTCCCCCGGATCCATCAGGACCCCGCCTGCATCCTTATCCGAGAGATACAGCACATTGCAGGCCATATTGGCAGGGCCCAGGGTCTTGCCGGTGTAGATGCCGTTGACCGCAAGCTGGTAGGTCCCTCCGATGACGGAATTGAGGGCGAAGGAGGCGATCATCAGGAAAAGCGGGAGGACAGAATATTTCGGCATGAAAGATATAGATGACGCCGGTGCCGCATACAGCAGAAGAAGCTTCGCGGAAAAAGTGAGCATGGTCAGGATAAAGGAAACCATCATCTGGCCCCGGAACTGGCACATCAGGATCCCCCAAAAATACGCCAAAGCAAGGTCTCTAAGCTGCGGCTTTTCGGAAAACACAATGGCTGTCAGCGGGATCATGTAGAGATAGAACAGGGAAAGGCAGATGCCCTCCGCCATGACCGTGTCCGTTAAAACAAGATGGGTGTTGGAGGCCAGGGGGGTGGCGATATGAGGCAGCAGAAGCAGAAGGGCCGCCGCACTGCCGAAGCCCTTCCGGATGTTTCTTTCAACATGCTCCGCAAAGAGAAACACAGACAGTGCCGCCAGGAGGTTTTGTACAAGGGCGATGAGATGGATCCCCAGCTCCTCCCCGAAGCCGTCCACAAGGCCCCTGACAAGCAGGGCGTAGCCCGGCTCCCGGATCACCGACAGGGAATAGTAGGAGAGCCAGTCCTCGCTGAAATGGTGGTCCCCCAGAAAGAAAAACAGCGCAAATACGGAAAACACACAGGCGGGCAGAAGGAGCGCCGTCTTTTGAGCTTTAGTCTTCATTGCCGAATTTTACTACCACAGTGTCCTCGATGACCCGGATCGAGCCGTCATCGGGATAGCAGGGCATGGCCTGCACCTCCGGAAGGCACTCCAGATGATCCCAGGTCTCATCGTCCACCTCCTCAGGCTGGAAGCCGATCCACTCCTGCAGAAACTTTTTCCAGGCATAATCATCCAGGGGAATCGAATTGCTCCCCAGGGTTTCAAAACTATCCGTCACCGTCATGTTCAGGGAGGATTTGTTTGCGGGATGAATATAGCATACCGGCAGGGTCTCTTTATAGCCCGGAGCGGAGATGATCCTGGTGTACAGGGCCGAATAATAGCTCTGAAGCCGCTGCTGCACCACTGTGTTCATGAAATAAGTCTCCTCGCTAAGCCGCGAGAACCAGAGGGCGAAAAACAGGACGAAAAGCGCTCCCAGCCGGTAGTTCAGGATTCCTTTCGCGCTTTCCGGCTGATGGCCCTTCTCCAGAAGAAATACAAAGAAAACAAATACAAAGGCGTAGGGATACATTGTCAGCGGGACCGGCGCCTCCGCCAAAAAAGTGATCAGACAGGTGGCAAAGGGATACAGCAGCAGGAGAAACAGCAGCAATGCCCCACGCTTAGCGCTCTCCCGAAAGGTCTTGCCCAGCGCGATGATGCAAAGGATCACCATCCAGAGCTCCAGCCCCTTGTAGATCTTTGAGATCAGGGAGTGATAGATGCTCCTGGGAGGCCGGAAGAACACATTATAGCACTGGAAAAACCTTCTCAGATACCCGATGGGATCTGTCATGCCGTAATGGTCCATTCCCGCATGGTCATTCATGGAAACGTTCATCAGCCTGACGCAGGCATTGTTGATGCCAAGATACAAAAGAAGGCTCAGAACGCAGATCAAAGCGCATTTCAGTCCCGTAAAAAAGAGCTGTTCCGCTTCCTCATCCGTTTCCGCCTTCAGGGCGCGGCACAAAAGCACCAGTACAAAGGCCGAAACGGCCACGGGCAGATTGGACTGATAGCAGCCGGTGCCGAAGACGATCAGCACCGCCGAAAGAATATATCTGAAGATCCCCGGCTTTTCCGTTCCCAGGATCACATACACTCCGGCCACGGCAGCCGTTGTCCCGATAAAGTAAGCCAGGGCCGTGAACATATACGAATAAATGTGTGTCACCACAGGGAACGCGACCAGAGCCCCGGAAACCGCAAACAGGCTGAATTTCTT
Organism: uncultured bacterium; assembly: GCA_946543095.1. Taxonomy (GTDB): domain Bacteria; phylum Bacillota; class Clostridia; order Lachnospirales; family Lachnospiraceae; genus CAMNLO01. The sequence goes on along the minus strand of CAMNLO010000268.1, from coordinate 759 downwards.
CTTCAACTCCAGCATATCCGCCAGCATGCACAGGATCAACGCAATGCAGAAGACGCTCCCCATACCGTTCACAAAGGGATGCCCTCCGTTGCTGCCGAATATCGTCAGAAAGAAGCTCTCCAGGACCGCAAGGGAAAAGCGTCCCAGCCCGAAGCTGGTGCCCAGGCCCCAGAACATGGACGCCACGCTGTCATACCAGGCCGTGGCATTGAAAAAGCAGAAGCCATGGGCCAAAAATCCCCAGAAAGCGCAGCAGCCCATGATCCAGGAACAGCGGGACCAGTCTTTGCTTTCCAGGAGGTTGTCCAGGCCCCCGTTCATCCTTGCAGTCAAATCCGTCAACCTATAACCTCCAATAGCGATAGTCCCGGGCTTCCGCATACTCTCCAAGAATTCCCTTAAGATCGAACAGGACCCTTCTGCCGCCCTTAAAGAAGGCGTTGACCTGTTCTCCGGAAAGCTCCTTGAACACATTGTGGGCCACCGCCACCACCACCGCGTCCATCTCCCGGATCTGATCCATATTGCACAGGGAAACACCGTAAAGCCGCTTCGCCTCGGCGGCATCCGCCACGGGATCCGCCACGAGAGGCGTAATGCCGTATTCGGACAGCTCGTCAATAATATCCGCCACCTTGGAATTCCTGGTGTCCGGGCAGTTTTCCTTAAAGGTCATCCCAAGGATCCCCACCTTTGCCCCCCGCACCGGGATATCCTCCGCGATGAGAGCCTTCACCAGACTCTCCGACACATATTTCC
>CAMNLO010000267.1 GCA_946543095.1 uncultured bacterium | reverse complement strand
CAAATGCCAGGATCAGCGGCACTCCCAGGGCATACATCCGATAGTCCCCTGTCCCGAAGGTCCCGAATATGGACACCGGCAGCAATGAATACTCGCTGTACTTCGACCATGCGAGGGAATCCGTGGAAAGTCCGGCGTGGAGATAAAAATCCAGGAAGGGCACAAGATACCAAAGATTCAGGATCAGGGTAAAGACCGCCGCCCTGCAGAGCTGCAGCAGCCGCTCCTTCCGAAAGACATAACGAATACGTATCAGACCGAAGCTCACGCAGAAGATCAGCCCCATCAGGCAGCTCAGGATATGGGTCTGAAGCAGGCCCGTAAGCCCCAGCGCCAGGTACAGCCATCCCATATTTCCCTGCGCCTTCTTTATTCCCACCCCGGCTCCGGGCAGGTTTTGGTCCCCTCCCGCCGGGCTTTTCCCCCTGTTCAGTTCTGCCTTCAGCACATTTGCTCCGGCCGCCGCACTCACAGTTTCATTCCCGCCGGCCGGACTGTTTTTCCCCTTCAACTCTTCCTTCAGGGCATCCCTGCCGGCCGCCGCATTTTCCGTTTTCCCCCCGCACGCAGGCCTGTTTTCTCCCTGCAGCACTGCCTTCAGCGCATCCTCGCCGGCTGCTCTGTTCCCGCTTTTCCCAAACAGGGTCCGGCTCTCCCCGCACTCCGCGTACAGCGTCAGATACAGCCCCGCAAAGAACAGCGGGAAAAAGGCGAAGGCCAGAGCCTCGCCCAAAGCCGCCCTTGCGATAAAGCAGCAAAGCCGGTAGGGGGCAAGCACATACAGCACGGAGGAAAAGAGACCGGCCGCCTTTGACCGGGTCACAGCTTTGACGGAAAGATATGTTGTAAATGCAGTCAGCAGGTGGAAGGAAAACACCAGGCTTTTCAAGGCAAGGGAGGTGGAGGCCCCAAGAATCCTCATAAGCGCCGGCAGATAGAGGAACAGGCTGGGATACATCCAGCCCAGATAACCGTGGCCATTGGCGCCCTCGGGATAGAGCACCACCGGAAACTGTCCCGACAGCAGGCCGTCCTTCGTCCCCTCGATACGGATCAGATGATAACAGACGTCATCCCCGTAGGGAAGATAACCCACAAAATACGGGTGCATGGCGAACACTGCCAGCGCCGCAAGAAACACCACGATCAAAGATGATGGTATCCCCTCCCCAAAGCCTCTGTTTCCGGAATTGCAGCAATTTTCCGAATTGTCGTTTTTTCGCAACAGTTTCCAAAACAGAAACAATTCCAGACCCGTCCCAAGGAGGACTGTCAGGAGGATCAGCAGCAGATTGTCGGTGTAGAAGCGCTCCCGCGGAGTCAGGGAAAAGCTGTTGACGATAAAATAGCCCTGGCCGCAATAATTAAAGGAAACGGTGAAGAACTGGGATCCCTTCGGCAGCTCCAGCGTGAATTCCCGGTAACACTCCGACGCATCCAGCGTGTACTCCGCGATATAGCTCCCATTATCCGTAACGGAAACCGTGTTTAAGGAGATGTCCGTTCCATAGCCCACGCCGAGGGTATAGGTACCGGGATTCAGGGTGAAATCCTTTGTCTTTGCCATGGTCCCGGCCAGGTCCGCCCGTTCGGAAATGCCTACGTAGTCGTAGTCATGATTGCCGGTGAGATTCTCCAGCTCCCTGCCCGCAAGCCGGATGGGCTTTTCCCCTTCATCCGTAAGGCAAAGGAAGGCGCAGGCATAAAAGCAGACGAAGAACACCGCAAGAAAGGGGGCCGCCCCGGTTCCAAAGATCCCCAGGGCTCCCAGGATCAGGACAAACAGAAACAGGAGCACCATCCAGTAGGGCAGCGCGGACTGCAGCGTGGGCGCCGCCTCATAGGAAAAACTCATTAACGGATACAGCGCAAGCTGCGGAGCTGCGGCATACCAGCCGTAAAGCTCCTCCTCCGGCAGGGAATCCTCGCTCCCCAGCTGCACCCTGGGGGCCTTCTCCGGGGATAGCCCGGACTCCGTGTCCGAAAAGCTCAGGGAATAGGAATAGGTCTGTGCCCTTACCGTATCGAAATCCACCGGGAATTCGGCATATTCATTGTTTTTCAGGCTTGTGTACGGGAGACCGCCGGAATACAGCTCTGCCCCTGACTCATCAAACACAGTCAGAAGAAGAGCAGGCAGAATCTGCGCCTGCATGGGATCCGCATGCACGGACATTAGAGAGTCTGATGCATCATCCCCGGAAGAAATCCCGGCCATCCGAAACCCCAGTGTTTTCAGATGCCCCCCAAGGCCCACGAATTTCCCCTCCAGGGAAAACTCGCCGGAAACCGGCTCGCTCTCCTTGTGGGGGTTCGAAACGCTCTCCCTTTTTTCCGTGGAATGGGTCAGCGCTTTCCCGGGCCAGATCATCTCGCAAAGAATAAGCACAAAAAACCCCAACAGGATTGAGGCTTTTGCGGCAATACTCATGTTTTTCACGTTATCTGCAAATCTGTTCACAGCACTTCAATATTTCTGTTTCCCGCAGTTATATTCATGTTTCCGCTCTTATCGTCCTGTATGACCCGGTGCTGCGTTCATACTTCCTCACATGCCGCGTATGCGGCAGCCCGAGGAGAATTCGCGCATGCGGATTCTCCGACGGGATCAGTGCAATTCGGGCTTCCATGACACCGGATCGCAAACCACGTATGGAAAAAGCTACGCATGGCGCTACTTGAGCTCCATCTTCAGGGACCAGTTCCCGTCCCCTGCGTAAACTGTTCCGATGCTGCCGGACACAATGGGGATCGCCGGGGGCAGATGGCCGATATCCGCATCCATCAGGATGGGCAGGCCGTATTTCCCCAGGATCCTCAGCACCGCCTCATACTGGGTAAGCCCCATGATCTCCTCGCCGTAATGCATGGGACGGCCGATGAGGAAACCGGAAGCGCCTTCAAACCAGCCGGCTTCGTCCAACTGCCACAGGGCCCTGTACACACTGAGGGGATTCAGGTCGCAGGCCTCCAGAAACCAGAGGATCCCGTCCTTTTTATACTTTTCTGAAAATTCCGAAACCCTATCGTACTTTGTGCCGCAATGCAGCTGGAGACAGTCCAGGCAGCCCCCCAGAAGCCTTCCGCTGACACGGAGTTCGGGAACCTCCCTGTTTCCGATAAACATGCGCTTGCGGGAGGGCTCCGTCAGATTGTAGGAAGTAAACGGGTTCTCCTCAGTCTTCAGGGATTCCAGCTCAAACTGCTCAAAGCCCGTAAACGAAAACCGCTTTCCCCTCAGCACATCCTCCGCCATCTGAATGGCTTCATGCCTGGGCTCAGTTCCGAACGCCGAGGCACAGGGGCCGTAGATCGCAGCGGTGTCGCAAAGAAGCGCCAGGGGAAAGATCAGGTTTGTGTTGTCGGAATAGCCCAGAAACCACTTGGGCGGAGCTTCCTTCAGCCTTTCAAAATCGATGTGGGGCAAAATCCCGCACATCAGCTCGCC
>CAMNLO010000266.1 GCA_946543095.1 uncultured bacterium | reverse complement strand
CGGGCCTATGCCGTTACCGGGGTTTTTCAGAACGACTATTACAGTGCGTAGCATGCATGGCCGGGCCGCAGCAGACATTGACTTTTCCTGCCGCATGTTCTATGATTTCGTCTTATGACTGAGACTCAGCAGAAAAAATCCATGTTCTCCGGCGAAGATCTCTTCCGCCTCCTCTGGCCTCTGCTTACGGAGCAGCTCCTGGCTGTGTTCGTGGGCATGGCGGACACCCTTATGGTCTCCACGGCGGGGGAAGCGGCAGTTTCCGGCGTGTCTCTGGTGGACTCCATCAGCATTTTCATCATCCAGGTGCTCTTCGGCCTGACGTCGGGGGGCAGCGTGGTCTGCGCCCGTTATATCGGGAAACAGGATATGAAGGGGGCCAGCCGGTCCGGAGGCCAGATGCTTCTGATCACGGTGGGGGCTTCCCTTATGGTGACGGCCATCATGCTGCTTGGGGGCAGGCTGATCTTAAGGGGGATCTTCGGACAGGTGGAGGAGGCGGTCATGACAAGCGCCGTGATCTATCTGCTCATCACCTGCCTTTCCTTTCCCTTTCTGGCCATCTACAATTCCTGCGCCGCCGTCTTCCGCGCAGATAAGATCACCAGGCTGTCCCTGTACGTTTCCTTGTTTATGAACGGTCTGAACCTGGCCGGCAATGCGATCTGCATCTTCGTCCTGAAGATGGGGGTGGAGGGGGTGGCGATCCCCACTTTGATCTCCAGGACTGTGGCAGCCCTGATCATGCTGTATTTTTTGCAGAAGCCGGACAACGAGCTGCGGATCCCGGATCTCAGACACCTGCACCCGGATATGGATATGATCGGGCGCATCTGCGCCATCGGCATCCCCTCCAGCGTGGAGGGCAGCATCTTCCAGTTTGGGAAGCTGATGCTCCAGAGCCTGGTTTCCACACTGGGCACCGCCTCCATCGCGGCCTACGCAGTGGCGTCGAATCTGGTGATGTATCTGTATCTTCCGGGAAATTCGCTGGGGGCCGGCCTTCTGACCATAGTGGGGCAATGCATCGGTGCCGGAGAGAAGCAGCAGGCAAGAAATTACACAAAGCAGCTGATGCTTGTGAATTACATGATGCTTGCGGTGATCGGCTCCGCGCTGTTTTTTGGCAGGGATATGATCGTGGGATGGTATCATCTTGAGTCGGCTTCCGCGGCTCTGGCCAAAGAAATGATAGTGATCCATGTGCTGGCCATGGTGATCTGGCCTCTGTCCTTTTTGCTCCCTTACTATTTCAGGGCCTCGGGCAGGGCTGCCTTCACCATGAAGATCTCCATTGTTTCCATGTGGGTCTTCCGTGTGGCACTGGCTTATGTGTTCGTACTGGTGCTGCACATGAACGTGGTCAGCATCTGGTACGCCATGTTCTGCGACTGGATCTTCAGGGCGATTATCTTCGGATATGCGTTCTTCATTAAAGGGGAGGAAGCAAAGCCTGCTCAGGCGTCATCCCGATAAAGGAGAGAAGCTTATCCACGTCATTATTGACGATCAGCTCTTCATCAAAATCCACAGCCTTCAGAAAATCCAGAGCCAGTTTGAAATTGCCGACGCCGCTGGGGTCGTGGGCATCGGAGCTCACCACCACGGGAACCCGCTGCTCCATGCACAGCTTCAGCATGGTCTTGTAGTTTTCCACGCAGTTCAGGCGCCTGTCTGGCTTTAACAGGGAGCTGTTATTGATCTCCGGCGCCACATGAAATTCCTTTGCCGCTGCGATAAAGCGCTCGTAGTTGATGGGAGTATGGTCGTCGTCCGGGTGGGACACGAAGAAGATCTTCTCATGGCGCATGCAGGAGATCAGATTGTCCGTGTTCTTCTCCCGGCCCTCGTCCTCATAGCAGAGGGTGTGGATCCCGGCGATGCCGTAGTCCAGCCGGCTGATCCAGCGTTCCTCCAAAGAAAGGGTTCCGTCATTTAAGACATTGATCTCACAGCCGTGGAGGATCCCCACCCCGTTTATCACTCTGGGGATCACCTTCAGATTGCAGTAGTAAAAGGGGTCCACGGTCCCGGGAATCCCGGGGGCGTGTTCGGAAAAGCCAATGAATTTCAGATGCTTGTACGCGGCGGCCCGTGCCATTTCACGAATGGTCCCGTAGGCGTGTCCGCTGGCTATGGTGTGAGTGTGGATATCAGCAATGATCTTTTTCATGCCCTATATCATAGAGCCTGTCCGGGAAAAGCGCAAGATGGGAAAAAGTGCGAAAAAGGTAAGCTGCCGGGATCCGGCGTCAGATGGTCCACTCCGGAAGGGCTTCGGACTGACGTGCGATGGCTTCCTCCAGGGACATGGTGCGTTCGATGGGCTGCATCAGATATTCCCTGAGCTCCTGGATCCCCCTTCCCGTCACGGAATCTACCTCAAAGATCTTGAAGGCCCCGGCGTTTTCCAGCCAGAGTCTTGCCATGGGGATGTTTGCCTTGGGGGAATCACATTTGGTCACGATGCCGATGAGAGGGCGGTTAATGGCTGTGGGAAGGCCCCAGCCAAGGATGCTGTAGGGCTCGTCCGCGCCGCATAAAACCCCCACCAGGTCGCTTTCAAAGGAAAAACAGGCCAGTGCAAGAGAGGCCTTTGTAAACTTGGATTCATAGCACTCGCCGGGGGTGTCGATGAAAATATCCCAGCTGTTCACATACTGGGTCTTGTCATAACTCACCGTATCGCCCTTTAAGGCCTGGATCAGCGTGGTCTTGCCTGCTTCTGATCTTCCGGCCAGATAGAGCTTTCGGACATGCCTGCCGCCGATCTCGCCGGCCTGGGCGGTCTTCTTCGATTGGGTGTATTCCAGCTCGTTGAGCTCGTTGGGAGTGAGTGCCATGGGTTTCCTTTATCTGATTGCTGAGCAGCTGTACTCAGAAGCACATGTTCGGCTCGTCAATAAATACATGATCCGGTCTTCAGGCATCGTACATACCGGTCTGAGGTCAATGCGCGGACAGAGGTCTTAGGCCGGCCGATTCGTCTATCCGCTGCCAATGCGGGGTTGAACTACGATCAGCGCATGGAAATATCACATACCTTGAAATGCAGAGTCTCCGAGAAGAAATCCAGAACCTCATGCATAGCGTGATCCACATCGCCTCTTGGCCCCGTAATGATCAGAGTCCCCTTAAATCTGTCCATAAACCCCACATCCACGTTTCCGGCTTTCACGGCGATATCCGCGCCGATGATCACAGCCTCCGGCGGAGTGATGTTCATGATCCCAAGAGCGCCTTCCGGAAAGGTCCCCGCATGGAAGCCGATATCCAAAGCCAGATTGATAAACACGGAATCCTCGGGAGAACCCAGAATGTGGGCAAAAGGGATTTCCTTTGCGGCTGTGGTGACCTGAATGGAGCGGATCTGAGGCGCGCCTGCGGCCTTCGCCCGGGCGATGGCCGCTCCATATACTTCATCAATGATCTGGGCAGCGCTTTTTCTCGGT
>CAMNLO010000265.1 GCA_946543095.1 uncultured bacterium | reverse complement strand
GATCCAGTCCTTTTTTGCCGGACTGATCCTGTCGGACAGATCCCTGCAGGAGAGAAGGGATTTTGAAATGAGATATCTTGCGGCCTGTGACCGCTTTATGGAGAAACAATGAGGATCTGTTTTGTGCTTCCGCATTATTATCCCTATGTGGGGGGAGCGGAAAAGATCTTTTATGATCTGACCTGCGGTCTTGTGAGACGGGGTCATGAAGTCCGGGTCATCACCTCCGCCACCGGAACGGGGCATACAGGCGTATGCCGCATCGATGCGGAAGGGAGCATTCTGGAGGCAGAGAGCGGTTTTTCGAATGATGCGGCAGGAGAGCTTCAGGTCATGTACTGCGCATGGAGGGAATTCTTCGGCCATCCGCTGCCGTCGGCGTCGGATATGGAAGAGTGCATCCGCTGGGCGGATGTGGTGCATACCTCCACCTTCACGCCGGCGCCTCCCGTGAGCCGCCTTGCCAGGAAATACCGGAAGCCTTCGGTGCTGACCGTGCACGAGGTTCACGGCCTGAAATGGTACTGGGTGGACAATTTCATCCGTTCCACCGCGTTTCTTGTGTATGAGTGGTATGTCTGCACACGCCCCTTTGATCTGTATCATGCGGTCAGCGAAGCCACAAGACGGGATTATTTCTCCTTCTGCGGAAAGCGGGATGTGAGACGGGTCTACAATGCGGATGAGATGGATCCCGATATGGAGCTGGATCCGGAGTTTGATATCCACCGGTTTTTCCATGTGGAGCCGGAGAAACGCATCTTTCTGTATTACGGAAGACCCGGCAAGACCAAGGGGGTTAATGTATACGAAAAAGCCCTGCTGATGCTGGGAGAAACGGGAGAGGATCTGAAGGATGTGCGCTTCTGCTTTGCACTGGGAGCGGAGCCTGCGGGTCCCAGAGCGGAGTTTTTGAAAAGCATTGAGAAAAACGGTCTGGGGGATATCGTCAGGATCAGGGGCTCGCTGTCCAGAGCTGCTCTTGGAAGCTGCATTCTCCAGGCGGATTATGTGGTGGTGCCTTCCGTGACGGAGGGCTTCGGCCTGAGCGCCCTGGAGGCCTGCCAGATGGGTAAGAAGCTGGTGGTTTCGGATGCCGGCGCCCTGCCGGAGGTGGTCTACGGGGACATCCTGCAGTTTCGGAACAGGGATGCGAAGGATCTGGCTGAGAAGCTGCTCCGGGTCATCCATGAGGGAGACCGGGCATTCCGGAAGATCCCGCCGAAGCAGTTTACCTATGAGCAGATGATCGGAGGTATAGAACAGCTGTATTTTGAGCTGACAAAAGGAAAAGTATGATCAAGGTAACATCATTTATGGGCCCTGCGGGCTTTTATCTGAGAAAGCTTCTGCCGGAGCTCACCAGCACCATGTATCTGGGGCTCCAGTCCAAAATCAGGGACAGGCGCAGTGAGGACTATATCCGGGAGCGTCTTGCGGCACAGGAGGAGGGGCCCATCTATCCCCTCTATGTGGCCATTGAGACCGTGAACCGCTGCAACGGTACATGCGCCTTCTGCCCTGCCAATAAATATGCGGAGAAGCGTCCCTATGCAATGATGAGCGACGAGCTGTTTCATAAGATCCTCTCCGAGATCGCGGAATGGCCCGACTGGCACGGGGTCTTCAGCCTCTATGTGAACAACGAGCCCTTTATCGATCCCAGAATGCCGGAGCTTCTGAAGGAGTCCAGGAAGGCGCTTCCCAATGCCCTGATGCTTTTGTTTACCAACGGCTCCCTTCTTACGGACAAGAAGATGGATGTGATCGCGGACAACGTGGACGTGTGCTATATCAATAACTATTCCGAGGAATACAGGCTGAATCCCAGGGTGCGGTCCGCCTATGAATATGTGAAGCGTAATGAAGAGCGCTTCCGAAACGTGAAGATCGTGATCCAGAAGCGCTACAGCAAAGAGGTGCTGACCTCCCGGGCCGGCAATTCCCCCAATAAACCGAAGGCCACCACCGTTGTTTCGGCTCCCTGCCTCATTCCCTACACGGATCTGACTGTTTATCCCGGGGGCCAGGTGGGACTGTGCTGCAGCGATGTGCTGGAAACCCAGGATTTCGGAAACTGCGGTGAGGACACTTTGCTGAATATCTACAACGGCGCGAAAATGAAAGCCGTCAGAAAGGCCATGAGGGAGGGCAGGGATAAGCTGCCTATCTGCAGAGGCTGCGATTTCATCGATTCCGGGATCCGATTCAGAATGATAGATGCAGTGAGCCGGATGGATCCCAATGACATGCTTGCATGAGCAATGGGATCCATATGGCGAGCGCCGATCATGAGGATGAAGCGACGTGAAACGGCGCGGGAATCCGAATGATCGCAGCATGGCGGGAGTGAAACGGAGCCATGCGCATCGTTTAGAATATGATGCAGTGAGGTAATATCGGACTATGCAGGGAAAAGAGCTGGAGCTGACGATCCTGATGCCCTGTCTCAACGAGGCGGAGACATTGGAGATCTGTATCAATAAAGCGAAACAGTATCTGGAAGAGGCCGGAGTGGAGGGAGAGGTGCTGATCTCCGACAACGGAAGCACCGACGGCTCTCAGGAGATCGCAGGACGCTGCGGCGCAAGGGTGGTGGATGCCCCGGAGCGGGGCTACGGCGCCGCCCTGATCGCCGGCACGAAGGCGGCGGCAGGCAGATATGTGATCATGGGAGACGCGGATGATTCTTATGATTTTCTGCACCTTCAGCCCTTTGTGGACAAACTGAGGGAAGGGTATGACCTGGTGATGGGAAACCGCTTTGCCGGCGGCATCGAGCCGGGAGCCATGCCTCCCCTCCATAAATATCTGGGCAATCCGGTCTTAAGCTTTATCGGCCGTTTATTCTATTCCAGCGATATCGGCGATTTCCACTGCGGCTTAAGGGGCTACAACCGTGAGAGCATTCTGGCTCTGGGCCTGCAGACCACCGGCATGGAATACGCCAGCGAGATGGTGGTGAAGGCCACCCTGGCAAAGCTGAAGATCACGGAGGTCCCCACGACCCTGAAAAAGGACGGGCGCTCCAGGCCCCCCCATCTGCGTTCCTTCTCCGACGGCTGGCGCCATCTGAAATTCCTTCTGATGTATTCTCCCGACTGGCTGTTTTTCTATCCCGGGTTTATCCTGTTCGGTCTGGGACTTGTTCTGACGGCAGTGCTGGAATTTGGAAACCTTGTATTCGGCGGCGTTTTGTCTCTGGGGATCCATACCCTTCTCTATGCCTCCGCCTTTATGGTCATCGGTGTGAACATCATCCTCTTCGGGGTCTATACCAAGGTCTACGCCTATCAGACCCGTTTTCTGCCCCTGACACCCTCCATGGAAAAAGCGGCCAGATTCTCCGTGGACAAAGGGGTGTTCATCGGGTTTCTGCTGATCCTGACCGGGATCATCATCACCCTTTTCGCATTATACCGGTGGAGTCTGGGCAATTTCATGTTTGCGGAGCCGGA
>CAMNLO010000264.1 GCA_946543095.1 uncultured bacterium | reverse complement strand
TCGCCCCCAATGTGGCGGCGCTGCAGATCATAAAACCCTACACGGCGGAGGAGGTTCAGCGGAAGATCCTTCAGTTTGTCAGCAGCAGGGGCATGACTGAGAAGGACATGGAAAATCTCAGGGACAGGTTCTATCAGCAGGAGCTGGAAAAGAGCCGGGGGACCTCCGAAAGCAGCGGCGCAAGCCTTATGGACGAGCTGGCGGATCTGGAGAGAGAGCTCTCCATGGAAACGGATCTGCATCTGGAAAAGACACCTCCCGCCCCCCAGCCCGTGCGGAATACACCCGTCAGCCTTGATCTGCAGGATGGGATCGCGGATCCGGGCGATTTCGATGAAGAAGAGATTCAGGGGCCGAAGAAGCACATTCTGATCATAGATGATGACCCGCTTATGTTAAAGATCATCAAGGATCATCTCCACACCCGTTATGACGTGGGAAGTGCCATCAGCGGAAAGGTGGCCTACAGATTTCTGGAAAAGCGGCATACGGACCTGATCCTTTTAGACTATATCATGCCGGAGGAAAACGGCCCGGCGGTATTGAAGCACTTAAGAGCAAACCCTCATACAAAGGATATTCCCGTGGTGTTTTTGACGGGGATGCAGGAGAGAGGAAAGATCGCGGAGGCCCTTGCACTAAGACCCCAGGGGTATCTCTTAAAGCCTGTGGACAAGAAGCAGCTGATCGGTATGGTGAAGAACATCATCGGGTGATATGGCGGGATTCAGGGAGCAGGATCGGGAAGATCACATTGAAGAGGAAGAGATCCACATTGTAGAGATGCTGGATCTGGACCGTCTCCAGCGCCTTCTGGATGCATATTCCGACATGACCGGCATGGCGGCCATCGCCACCAATGCGGAGGGCATCCCCATTACGGAAGGCAGCGGCTTTACGGAGTTTTGCAGGAAATATACAAGAGGCTCGGAGATCGGCCTGCAGCGCTGTGAGAATTGCGGGAAGAACGCTGCGGCGGAGAGCTTCCGGGCGGGGAAGGCCTGCGCCTATTTCTGCCACGCAGGTCTCATTGACTATGCCGCCCCCATTGTGGCCAACGGCAGGCTTGTCGGCTGTGTGCTTGGAGGTCAGGTATTGACTGCTCCTCCCGAAAAGGAGCATTTTACCAAGATCGCAAAAGAGATCGGGGTGGACCCTGAGGAATACTGGGAGTCGGCTCTAAAGATCAGGATCGTTTCCAGGGACTATATAGACAAATGCGCGGCGTTTCTTCAGGAAATGGCGGACACACTGTCCACCATGGCCTATTCCCGCTACGAGATCTATAAATCAAAGCGCAAGGTGGAGCGGGCTTCCAGGGAGATCGAGAAGGCCGCCAACATGAAATCCGATTTCCTGGCAAATATGAGCCATGAGATCCGGACCCCCATGAATGCCGTCATCGGCATGGCGGAAATGGCCCTGAGAGAGGACGTGGGGATCAATGCCAGGAGCTACTTAAACCAGATCAAGTCCTCCGGCCATAATCTCCTCTCCATCATCAATGACATTCTGGACTTCTCCAAGATCGAGTCCGGGAAAATGGATCTGCAGCTGGTGGAGTATGAAGCCATGAGCGTGGTCCATGATGTGTCCAATATGGTCATGACAAGGCTGGACGGGAAGAATGTGGAGCTTTTGATCGATCTGGAGCCCAGCCTTCCCAAGAAGCTTTTGGGGGACAATCTCCGGATCCAGCAGGTGCTCTTAAATCTTGCAAACAATGCCGCCAAATTCACGGAGATCGGGTCTGTGACCATTTCCGTGGAATACCGGAAACGGGATGAGCAGACAATTGATTTCAGGTTTACGGTGACGGACACGGGCATCGGCATCCGGAAGCTGGATCTGGACAGGCTCTTTAAATCTTTCCAGCAGGTGGACTCCAAGCGTAACCGCAACGTGGAGGGCACCGGTCTGGGGTTAGCCATTTCCCAGAGGCTCCTGCGTCTGATGAATGGCAAGATCTATGTGGAAAGCGAGTACGAGAAGGGAAGCACCTTCAGCTTTTCCCTGCCCCAGAAGGTGCTGGACTCAAACCCCAGCGTGGTGGTGGAGGATGCGGACAGGATCTATGCCTGGTCCAGTTTTTCCAAAGAGATATTACGGGAGCATCTGGCCAAAGATATGAAGCGGCTGGGTGTTCATTATGAGGATTTCGTCAGCGTGGCGGGGCTGGACAGGATCCTGGCCCAGGACCTCGATAAAAGCCACAGACATTATGTATTCTTTGACGAAAAGGGCTTTGACAGGGAGGCAAACCTGTTTTTAAAGGCCCATCCCGATGTCACCGGGGTACTGGTGATCGATTTTTACTCCAGCGTGAAGAATGATCTGCCTAACCTGAAGATCATGCACAAGCCCATTTACACCATGAACCTGGGGATCCTCTTTAACAATGAGGAGCTGGTGTATGCGGACCGGGAGGGAGAGATCAAGGAATTTGATTTCACGGCGCCGGAGGCGAGAGTCCTGATCGTGGATGACAATGCCATCAATGTGACCGTGGCCATCGGGCTGATGGAGCCCCTGGGGATGCAGATCGATTCGGCCTTAAGCGGAAAGAGCGCCATTGAGAAGATCAGCGAGCGCAGATACGACCTGATCTTTATGGACCATATGATGCCCATGATGGACGGGGTGGAGACCACCAGGATCATCCGCAGGCTCTATCCCGACTACAATGATGTGCCGATCCTGGCCCTCACAGCCAATGCGGTGGACGGCACAAAGGAAATGTTCCTGTCGGAGGGCATGAATGATTTCATTGCCAAGCCCATTGAGCTGAGGACCCTGATCAGTAAGATCAAGCAGTGGCTTCCGAAGGACAAGCTGGTGAAGGGAGCGCCGAAAAGAAAGCGCTCCGCACCCCAAAGCGAAGAGGATCTGAGGCTTGAGATCGGGGATCTGGATACGGATTATGCATTAAAGCTTCTGGGAGGCAAGCCTTTATATCTCAGTGTTTTGTCGGATTACTATTCCGCCATCCAGCCCAAATCCGAAAAGATCAAGCAGCTGGAGGAGGAGGAAAACTGGCCGGAGTACACCGTGGAGGTCCATGCCTTAAAGAGCGCCAGCAGACAGATCGGCGCCATGGCCCTGGCGGATCTGGCAGCGGAAATGGAAAAGGCCGGAAACGCCCATGACGCGGAGCTGATCCATAAAAAGACCGGGGAGATGCTCTGGATGTATCTGGCCTACGAGCCCATCATCCGGCCCTTTATCCGGGTAAAGGAGCAGGAGCACGCGGAAAAGGACAGCAAGGGCGACGCCACCAAGGAAATGCTGCTGACCGCCTTTATCAACTGCAGAGAGGCTCTGGAGGATCTGGATATGGATCGGATGGAGAGCTTTGTAGAGGAATTAAAGCAGTATGATTACACCTCCGAATCCACGAAATACCTTTCCGATCTGGTGGGAGCGGCGGAGGAGTATGACATCGAAGCCTGTGAGAAGGTGTTAGGAAAATGGGAAGACTTCCTGTTGG
>CAMNLO010000263.1 GCA_946543095.1 uncultured bacterium | reverse complement strand
CTGTCGCGCTGTCCTTCGAGCGCACTCGATCCTGCAAGTATCCGGTATCCGCCTGATTCTGTTTTGGAAAATCGCCTGGTCTGTATATTGAATGGATCCCAGGGCGCAATGATTTCTCAGTCAGATCATTTCGCCTTCGGGATCCTTTGCTTTACATAACAATTTGACAAGATCTGAGGAATTTGTTAATATCTGGGTACATATTTGTTAATATTTTCGTAATATTTATGTTAACGTCAACATGTTGTGTTTGAAACAAAGCTGTCTTCAAATAGTTGATTTCCGATCTGACAGCGCTGCAGAGGTTTTTTAGTTTGCGGAGAATATTGAAAGAAAAAATTTCAATATTGATCATCGGCCTGATTCTTCTGGGGAGCATTTCAGCTTACGCAAAGGAGTCCGTGTCGGATAATTCCGTGGCCGCTTCCAGGATCTCCGTCGAGGACAAGGAGACCGCCGAAGAGTTAAAGAGTGCCGGCGTGGAGCTTGTTTTTGACGCTTCCTTCAGCGCCCAGGACTACAGAAACTATCTGGAGCGCAATGATCTGCTCCCTGACAGGGAAGCTCTGACCGACAGTAAAGAGGAGGATGAGGAGCCGGATGACGGCGTGGGTTCCATCGTCATGACCAATGTCCAGAACACCTTGAATGTCAGGGAGGATCCCGATGAAGGCTCTGCCAAAGTGGGCTATCTGTATAAGGACTGCGGCGGAGAGGTGCTGGAGCGGAAAAACGGCTGGACAAAGCTGAGGAGCGGAAAGCTTATCGGCTGGGCAAGTGATGAATTCCTGGTCTTCGGAGAAGAGGCAAAGCAGCTTTCCGAAGAGGTGGGCAGCATGCGTGCCAGTGTTGTGGGAGACGCCTTAAGAGTCAGAAAAGAGCCCTCCACCGACGCCGGTGTATACGGTCTGGTGGCAGCCTATGAAACCCTGGATGTGGTGGAAGAAGGGGATGAGTGGATCGGCGTGGAATACGAAGGCGATGTGGGTTATGTGGCCAGAGACTACGTCAATCTCTGCTTCCATGTGGACGCCGGGGAGACCATCGAAGAGGTGAAGGCAAGAGAAGCAGAGCTGGAAGCCCAGCGGAAGGCTGCGGCGAAGGAGCGTCTGCGCCAGGATAAGGAAGCAGCCAAGTCCGCGGATGACACCAGGCTCCTGGCGGCCCTGATCCAGTGCGAAGCGGCGAATCAGCCCTATGAGGGCCAGGTGGCTGTGGCAGCTGTGGTCATGAACCGGGTCAGAAGCAGCGGCTATCCGAATTCTGTTTCGAGTGTTATTTTTGCATCGGGCCAGTTTACCCCTGCTATCAGCGGCAAGGTGATGAAGGCCTATAACGGAAATGTCAAATCCAGCTGTCTGCAGGCAGCGTCTGAAGCTATGGCAGGAGTCTCCAATGTGGGAGGAGCCACTCATTTCAAACGGGTGGGCCTTCACGACGGCGGCACGGTCATCGGCAATCATATTTTCTGGTAAATCTTCTTTCCATATTATGTAAATCATGCTATAATCATCTATTATGGATATCTTCAGTAACTGGATCATGATATGGCTTGTGCTGCTGGTGATCTTTCTGGTCATTGAGATGCTGACCATGGGCCTGGCTACCATCTGGTGCGCCGCGGGAGCGGTGGCAGCCCTGATCTGTGCATTGCTGGGGCTGCATCCGGGGGTGCAGATCGCGGTTTTTGCGGTGATCTCCGGGGTGCTTCTCCTGTTTACAAGGCCCATTGCCGTGAAGTTTTTTAACCGCAACAGGGTCCGCACCAATGTGGAGAGCATGATCGGCAAGCAGGGCATTGTGCTGACGGAGATCGACAACCTGGCGGGGACCGGGCAGGTGCAGGTGGACGGCATGGAATGGATGAGCCGGAACTACATCGACGATGGTCTGATCGAACCGGGAGAGGTGGTCATCGTCCGGGCGGTGTCCGGCGTCAAGCTCATGGTGGAAAGAAGCAATTATACCCGGGGATGATCCATCCGGATCCCCGGACAATAAGGAGGTACTGATACTATGCCCTTTTTAGTTTTAATCTTACTGATCATCGTGTTTGCGGTGCTGATCTCCTGCATTAAGATCGTGCCTAAGGCCCACGCCTATGTGGTGGAGCGTCTGGGAGCCTATCAGGGGACCTGGTCCGTGGGTCTGCATCTTAAGACACCGTTTCTGGACAGGATCGCCAGGAAGGTCAGCTTAAAGGAGCAGGTGGTGGATTTCGCACCCCAGCCCGTGATCACGAAGGATAATGTTACCATGCGGATCGACACCGTGGTGTTCTATCAGATCACGGATCCGAAGCTGTTCTGCTATGGCGTGGACAATCCCATCATGGCCATCGAAAACCTGACCGCCACCACCCTGAGAAATATCATCGGTGACATGGAGCTGGATGAGACCCTGACCTCCCGCGAGATCATCAACACCAAGATGCGGGCCTCCCTGGATGTGGCCACGGATCCCTGGGGAATCAAGGTAAACCGCGTGGAGCTGAAGAACATCATCCCGCCTCAGGAGATCCAGAATGCCATGGAGAAGCAGATGAAGGCGGAAAGAGAGAGGCGTGAAGCCGTCACCAGGGCGGAAGGCGAGAAGAAGGCCAGTGTCACCGTGGCGGAAGGTAAGAAGGAAGCCGCCATTCTGGAGGCGGAAGCGGAGAAGCAGTCGGCGATCCTGAGAGCTGAGGCCCAGAAGGAGAAGATGATCCGCGAGGCGGAAGGCCAGGCGGAGGCCATCTTAAAGGTCCAGCAGGCCACTGCGGACGGGATCAGGATGATCCGGGAGGCCGGCGCCGACGAGTCGGTGTTAAAGATCAAGAGCCTGGAGGCCTTTGCAAAGGCGGCCAACGGACAGGCCACCAAGATCATCATCCCCTCGGAGATCGCAGGCATCGCGGGCCTGGCCACAGGGGTGAAGGAGATCCTGACGGATAAGAAATAAGAAGCATTCGTGCTGATCAGGAAGAAGCGGCGTTATGTCGTTTGACATAGCGCCGTTTGATATTTGAGCGATAAGCCCGAGGGCAACGTACAATGGAGCGGTGCTTGCACAGCGCCATGGAGCGATAAGCCCGATTACATTTAGAAAGGAAATATCATGAATCTGAAAGGACGCCATTTCTTAAAGCTGATGGACTACACCCCCGAGGAGATCGCCTACCTGATCCGCCTGGCAGCGGATCTGAAGGATAAGAAAAAGAAGGGAATCCCGGTGGACCGCTTCAAAACGAAAAACATTGCCCTGATCTTTGAGAAGACCAGCACCCGCACCCGCTGCTCCTTCGAGGTGGCGGCCCACGATCTGGGCATGGGCAGCACCTATCTGGACCCTTCTGTTTCCCAGATCGGGAAGAAGGAGAGCATCGCGGACACCGCCAGAGTTTTGGGCAGCATGTATGACGGCATCGAATACAGGGGCTACGGCCAGGAAATCGTGGAGGAGCTGGCAAAATACGCGGGGGTCCCGGTGTGGAACGGCCTGACAAACGAATTCC
>CAMNLO010000262.1 GCA_946543095.1 uncultured bacterium | reverse complement strand
TGGACACAAAGGAAGATTTTGAAAAAAAGGTGCAGGATATCAATAAGGTCCGGGGAGCGGATGAGCAGATCAAAGCGGAGACCTACACCCAAAGGGTGAACACCTTTGGGGAGCAGTATGAGAAGGCACAGAGAGATCTCTATAACAGCAAAGAGCGCGTGGAAGTACGGCAAAAAAAGGATGCGTATTTAGATCAGCTGAAGCGGGAGCTGGCGGATCGCAAGGCGGTGGTAGCGGAAAAGAAGAAGGTCCAGGCTTTTAAGCATGAAATTGAGCAGATGGTCTTCAACATGGACAAGGAAGGCTCTTACACAGAGGATGAGATCAAAAAGGGCATCGCGAAGAATATCTATCTGGCGGGGTTAAAGGAGCCTGCAAACGAGTTCCTTAAAAAGGGAGAGCATCGGGGCTTTCTGGAAAAGATCCAGTATCCTTTAAACGAGAAGTCCGTAGAACAGAATGTCCAGGCGGTAATGAAGCTGTCCTCTTTTGAACAGGTCTTTAACGAGCAGTATAAGGGAAAGACTCCGGAACAGCTAAAGGAGCTGATCAGGCCGGAGGCGGCCATGGGAGCCTTAAAGAAGGAGACCGCCCGGATGATGAAAAAGCAGGAGCCTGCAAAAACCATGCAGAATACAAGCGAGAAGAGGAAAGAAACGACAAACGAAAAGTCTAAGGGTATGGGCAAGTAAGCTTTCCCGCGGCGGAAAACGCATTTTTACTAAAGGAGAAAAAGATGCCGAAAAAACTGTACGGAAATCTCTGCGCACCCTTTATCAGGTCAATGCTGAGTAATATGCAGAAAGTAGCGGGGAAAGGCTGTGTGCTTCCTCCTGCTAAGGAGCAGAAAGACCAGGGGATCGATCCGAATGAAGCCTTCAGGGAAGAAGTTGCGGAATCCATGCTTCTGCTGGATAGCGATGAATACCCTGAAGTGGAGTCGGAGGTATTAAACGGAGTGAACTTTGTCCTTCCGGAGAAAGAGAAGGCAGCCCGGAAACTCATTCAGCCGGTTTTTGATCAACAGAAAAAGATCGAACAGCTCACGCCGAAAAATGCGTCCCTGACGAAGGCCGCGAATAAGATGATCGAAGTAAAGATGGATCTGATCGACGCGGGAGCAAATCCGCAGTCAGTCTTTGCTCTGGGGACACTTTATCAGTTTATTTCCAATATGATGGGAAATGTTGCATTCTGCAACACTCAGGAAAAGATCCTGGAACAGAATGCCGCTCTGGATGCTATGCCCGTGGATGTGTTCCAGGATGCCGGTGCGGAGCTATGGCGGGTGACTTATGAATATCAGATGGAAAAGCGGAAGCGCCCCATAAGTGCTGAGGAGCAGAAAGAATTTAACCGGCGTATCATAAACCATCTGGATGTGCTGATCGAAGCCGGGGAAACGATGATGTCCGGCAGGGATTCAAAGAATCCTCCCGAGGGAGCTCTCTCAATCTTCGATACAGAGGGGCAGTACAGTGACATGGTTACCGAAAGAGGCTTTGGGGTTCCGCTCGTGGAAGCGAAATTCCTGAAGGAAAAGCTTGAGGGCGGAATGGAGCTGGAGGATGCCGCCGTTCTGTTCAATATCCACCATAAGTTTGAACATACCGTAAAACCCAGGCTTCCGCTCATCGAAGCGCTGATCGAAGCCTATCCGGATCAGCCGGTGTATAAAGAGTGCAAAGACAGGATGGAAAAAATGATCTCGCTTCAGGAGGAGATCTGTGGGAAAGAGACCTTCCCCACTCCGGAAAAGCTTCGGGAATTTGCGGAATACATGGCGGATTGCGATCAGTATTATGAGAAAAACGTACAGGCGCCGGAGGCTCAGGCAAAGCTGTTTCCCGAGGCTGCCAGGGAGCCGGATAAGCTGTATCTTGGAAAATACAAGTACGGAGAAGTGGTCAATGAGATCGCGAACGGTCTTTCGCCGGAATATGGAAGTAAGGCAGGACTGACTTACAGGATGTCATTTGCGAAGTATCTTCAAACGGAGCTGCAAAGAAGCCGGAGAAGCTATACTGTCTCACAGGAGGCAAGCAGCAATGAGAGGACAGTGGATGAAGTACTGAAGGTGCTTGACGACGCAAAATCTCCCTGGTATCACTCCGACAATCAGCCCTATCTGGATGCGGTGGCTTCCCTGAAAAACTACCGGAAGGCGATGCAGGATGCCAAAGCCGGATATTACGGAGCGGAAGATAATCTGGAAGAGGCGAAGCGGGAATGCAAAGAAAAACTGGAGGCATATCTTTCCGGCAAGGAGAAGGTGCGGAAGCAGGAGTATGGCAGGAAACGCTTCAGCGCCATGATGACGGCCCTTTCCCTGGTGGATACAAAGGAAGAATTTGAACGGAAGGTAGAGGAGGTCAATGCGGTCCGGGGAGCGGATGAAAAGATCAAAGCGGAAACCTTCACCCAGAGAGTGGACAATTACAGGAAGCAGTCCGAGCAGGCGTATATCGATTTCCATAACAGCGCGGAGCAGGTGGAAAAACGGAGGAAGGCGGATCAATACATAGAGGGCTTAAAGGAGGAGCTGGAAAGACGAAAGCCCATTGCCGCAGAGAGAAAAAAGGCCCATGAGCTTTTAAAGGAGATCGAGCAAAAGGCGTTCAATATGGATCAGGGAGGATCCTATACGGAGGATGAGATCAAAAAGGGCATCGCGAAGAATATCTATCTGGGAGGGATAAAGGAGCAGGCAAGGGGATTTCTCACAAAGGGAGAAAACCGGGGCTTTTTGGAAAAGATCCAGAATCCTTTGAATGAAGCCTCCCTGGAGCAGAATGTCCAGACGGTGATGAAGCAGAAAGCCTTTGAACAGGTCTTTAACGAGCAGTACAAGGGAAAGACCCCGGAACAGCTAAAGGAGCTGATCAGGCCGGAGGCGGCCATGGGAGCCTTAAAGAAGGAGACCGCCCGGATGATGAAAAAGCAGGAGCCTGCAAAAACCATGCAGAATACAAGCGAGAAGAAGAAAGAAACGACAAACGAAAAGTCTAAGGGTATGGGCAAGTAAGCTTTCCCGGCAGCAGGAAACAGGTTCAGCTTAAGGGAAACAAATTCAGGGAAAGGAAAAAGAATATGCCGAAACAGGTTAAAGTCTACAGCGCATTATCATATTATGTAACTACATTTTTCCAGGGTCAGCTCGTCACGCCGATCAATACGGGAATTGTGATACCGCCCACGGAGGAAGAGGCTAAGAAGGGGATCGATCCCCGCAATGCGCTGATCGATAAATTCAACAAAACGACCGATGCGCTTATGGATGAGGACTGAGGCGCTGCCGGCGAAGAAAATTTACCCACAGCGCTTATGGCGCTGTTATGGCAGCCACGTTTTTTCCTGAATGCCGTTCCCGTCTGAATGAAGGATGACGGCACCGCTTTTCATGGTATAGAAAAGGGTACAGCCTGCGCCTTCGAGCCGGGCCGTGGCTTCCGGAGAGGGGTGTCCGTAGCGGTTTTGCCGTGCACAGGAAATAACGCCTATTTC
>CAMNLO010000261.1 GCA_946543095.1 uncultured bacterium | reverse complement strand
TGGAGGTGAAGGAAAACCTGGACCGGTGCCTGAAGCGGAATCCCGAATGCAGGACAGTGCTGATGTCCGTGGACCTCAACGGTTTGATCCGGGCCTGGGACTGGGATCAGTACGGGAATCAGCCTAAGTATCTCTACGATGACAATATTTTCAACGATGCTTCCTATCTCTGGAACAAGGATATTTTCTACCGGGGATTTCTTCAGAATCTGTTCATGACCCTGAAGGGGGAGGAGAGCACCTCCTTTGATGACTACGATTCCTGGGACGCCCCCACGGGACTTGAGGCGATCCTGAACAGCGGGTATGAGCGGAGGGCTGAGATACAGCCCATGAACGAGACCTACACGGAGGAGGACAGGGGGCTTCTCACCGGGACCATAGAGCATATTTTCATCCCGCTGATGGAGGAACACCGTGACATCACCTTCTACCTCTTCTTTACTCCCTACAGTGTGGTCTCCTTCGACGAGATGTACCGGGAGGGGAGGCTGAAGGAGGTGTTCATGGCGGAGGAGGAAGTGGCAGGGCTGCTGCTTTCCTATCCCAATGTGCATCTGTTCTGTTTTCTGGATGACCACGGGCTGATCGGGGATCTATCCAACTACCGGGACAAGGAGCATTACGCCGCCCACGTCAACTCATGGATCCTGAAACAGATCGCCGATGGGGAGCATGAGCTGACAAAAGAGAATTACAGGGAGCATGTGGCGGAAACGCTGGATTATTTACTGCATTACGATTATGACGGGATCTATCTACAGTGACAAGGCAAAGTTCATAGGGAAGCTGGCCTTCTGGACTGCTTTTTTCCTGGAGCTGTTCTATGTGTTCTGGGCCCAGTCGGATCTGATCCCCCTGTGGGACGGAGCCTTCTGGAGAGTCACCTTCGGACTGACCATGGTGAAGGTCCTGACCACAAGATATTCCAAAAAGGAATGGCTGGTCTTTGCGGCAGCAGCGGTTTTAGGGGTGATCTCCTGGAGGTGCTCCGGCAAGAATGAGATGCTGCGGATCCTGGCCTGGGTCTACGCCTGCAAGGAGGTGGACCCGGAACGGATCATGAAGCGTTTCTTTTACTGCACTCTGGGAGGGAGCCTCGTGCTGATCCTTTTATCCGTCACGGGGATCTTCGGCAAAGTCTCCATCTTTGCAAGATTCCGGGGGGGCGGCTACATGGAAACGCGCTATTGCCTGGGGATGGGGCATCCCAACGGGCTCCAGTGCATGATCCTTATGATCACGCTGATGATCCTGTATCTTTATTATGAAAAGCTGAACGGGAAGTGGCTCTTCGGGCTTTTGCTTCTGAATTCCGGTGTGTTTTATCTGACGGTTTCCCGCTTTGGATATATTTCGGCACTCTTTGCACTCCTTTACACCTGTGGATTGAAATGGTCGGAGAAAAAGGGCTGGAGAAACGCGGCCCTGATTGTGAGCCTGATGGTTTATCTTTCCTGCATCGCGGTTTCCCTGGCCTGCGCCGCCAGGACAAACATTGATCCCCCTTTCTGGTGGGATCTGAACACCCTGACCAACGGCAGGGTTCAGGCAGCCTTCCAGCAGGCCAATCTGGCGGACTGGACTCTCTTCGGCTCCGGGCTCTATACGGAGCCTGTGGATATGGGATTTGTGCGGCTGTTCTTCTGGTACGGCTGGATCCCCGCACTTTTGGCGTGTATTTTGGGCCTGTATGGGTTATACTGGTATATTATGGTGAAAAACGATCCGGCCGCGGTACTGATCCTTTCTTTGGCGGTGTATTCCGTATTTGAGTCCCATATCGTCTCCTCCATACTGGGCAGGGATCCGCTGATCTTTCTGACGGGGATCCTGATGGCCGCGGGTTTTTTAAACAGAGGCGGAGCACATTGCGTCCCGAAAAGAGAACGGTAGATTGATGTCCGGCGGAGAGAGAAAAAGAAGCGCTCCCGGCGTGTATATCGTGTTCCTTCTGGATGTGGCCGTGACCATGTCCTGCTACGCGCTGTCCATTCTGGCCAGGGGGCTTTTGCGGTTTGACGGCGGCGCGGTGGGAGCGGCCCATTCCCTGGGCTATCTCAATCTCTTCCTTCTGCTTCTGCTTTATAAGCTGTTTGCGGACGGTACCAGGGATTTCTTTACCAGAGGGCTTTACGCGGAGTTTGTGGAGGACATCCGGTACACCGTCTTTCTGACCCTCGGGCTTTTGCTTCTGGTGTTTTATCAGGGGGAGATCCGGGCCTTTTCCCGTTTCATCTTCGGGGTCTTCGGATGTCTGGAGCTGGTGGTCACCTATCTGTCCCATCTGCTTTTGCGAAGCCTGATCTTAAGGGCCTACCGCACCGGAGAGGGGACCACCAAGGTTCTTGTGGTGACGGAACGGAAGCGGCTCCAGCAGGTGCTGGGGCGGCTTCGGAGCGAGGAAGGCTGGAACCTGAATGTGTCTGCGGCAGCGCTTTTGTCGGAGGGGGAGAACCTTCTGATCCGGGAAACGGCAGAGGGAGAAACAGAGGAGCTTCCCCTGGAGAACGGGCCGGAGTCCCTTTATGAGATCGCCAGACAGCTGCCTCTGGACGAGGTGCTGATCGACCTGCCGGACAATTCCGCCAAGGAGATCCGGGGCCTGATCCTGAGCTTTGAGAGCATGGGACTGGTATGCCACTACAATGTGGACATTCTGGATGTGGGCACCTCCGAGCGTTCCATTGAGGATTTTGCGGGGTTTTCCGTGGTGAGCTATGCCTTGAAGAACCTGGATGCGCGGCAGATGTTTCTGAAGCGGATCATGGATATCCTCGGCGGCTTTGTCGGCCTTTTTTTTACAGCCCTTCTGACGCCCTTTGTGGCTCTTGCCATAAAGCTGGATTCTCCCGGCCCTGTGTTCTTTGCCCAGGAGCGGATCGGCAGGAACGGGCGGCGGTTTACGATCTACAAATTCCGTTCCATGTATCAGGATGCGGAGCAGCGGAAGGCGGAGCTCTCCGCAAAAAATGAGATGCAGGGACTCATGTTCAAGATGGAGAAGGATCCCCGGATCACAAAGGTGGGGAGATTCCTCAGAAAGACCAGCATTGACGAATTCCCCCAGTTTTTTAATGTTCTCAACGGAAGCATGAGCCTGGTGGGGACCAGGCCCCCCACGGTGGATGAGTTTGAAAAATACGATCTCTATTACCGCCGCCGCATGAGCATCACCCCGGGCCTTACGGGAATGTGGCAGGTGTACGGGAGGGGCGTTGTGACGGATTTCGATGAGGTGGTGAAATATGATCTGGAATATATCGACAACTGGTCCCTGGGCCTTGATATCAAGCTTCTGATCAAGACCGTCGGTGTGGTGCTCTTCGGAAAGGGGTCAGTGTAGTGGAAGATTTCAGATTGCAGATCCCCGTGTCCTTTATGGTCTTTAACCGGCCGGACACCACGGCGGAGGTCTTTCGGAGGATCCGCCGGGCAAAGCCGCCGAAGCTGTATCTGGTGTCGGACGGCGCCAGAAAGGACAGGCCGGGGGAGCAGGAGAAGGTGG
>CAMNLO010000260.1 GCA_946543095.1 uncultured bacterium | reverse complement strand
ATGCAGGCAGCCACATCCCTCTCCCGCACTGCCTGAAACAGCCGGGAATACACCTGTGTATCCACGGCCCCCAGCACCTCCAGGGCCATGTCATAGGTCAGGCCCCGCCCTGCGTGATAATCAATGCAGCGTTCCATCAGACTTAAGGCATCGCGCATGGAGCCGTCCCCCATGGCCGCCAGGTAATCGATGGCCTTCTGCTCGATCACAAGCTTTTCTTCTTCGGCAATGGCCTTCAGCTGCCCTGCGATGACATCCCTTCCGATCCGCCTGAAGTCGTAGCGCTGGCAGCGGGAAAGAATGGTGACGGGAAGCTTGTGCACCTCCGTGGTGGCCAGGATAAAGATCACATACTCCGGCGGCTCCTCCAGGGTCTTTAACAGCGCGTTAAAGGCCGGGGTGGAGAGCATATGCACCTCATCGATGATATAGACCTTATATCTGCCCTCTGCCGGGGGATAGGCCACATTGGACACGATCTCCCGAACGGAGTCCACACCGTTGTTGGAGGCGGCATCCATTTCCACCACGTTTAGATTTGCGCCGTTTAAGATCCTTCTGCAGGCCTCGCATTTCCCGCAGGGGTCCCCGTCCTGAAGATCCTCGCAGTTGGCGGCCCTGGCCAGGATCTTGGCCACTGTGGTCTTTCCGGTCCCCCTGGTGCCGGTGAACAGATAGGCATGTCCCAGCCTCCCGGCTCTCACCTGGTTGCGCAATGTGGTGATAACAGCATCCTGCCCCCGCACCTCGGAAAAGGCGGAGGGCCGGAATCTGCGATAAAGCGCCTGATAACGCGATGCGGAATTAGTCCCCAAAGCTGATCCCTAAAGCTTTCGCTTCTTTTACAATGGTGGCATCGGGAGAGACCTCCTTTAACTTGCCTGCCACCTCCTCCAGAGGGACCTTCACGATCTCCCTGTTCCTGTAGCCCACCATGAAGCCGTACTCACCCTTCAGGATCAGCTGGCCGGCTTCCGCTCCCAGCCTGGAAGCGAAGACCCTGTCGTAAGGGCAGGGGGAACCGCCTCTCTGGGTATGGCCGGGAACCGTGACCCTGACCTCATGTCCGGTCCTTTCCCCGATCTGGGCCGCGATCTCATAGGAAACGGAAGGATACTTCCTCTTCTCCAGGTATTTTTTGTATTCCTTCTTGGACATTTTGGCGCACTCCTTGGAAATAGCGCCCTCGGCGGCAGCGATGATGGTGAAGTGCTTGCCGCTCTTTTCCCTGTGCTCCAGGGCTTCGATGATATTGTCCAGATCATAGGGGATCTCAGGGATCAGGATGATGTCCGCGCCTCCCGCCATGCCGGCGTTTAAGGTCAGCCATCCCACCTTGTGTCCCATGACCTCCACGATGAAGACCCGGCCGTGGGAGGATGCGGTGGTGTGGATCATATCAATGCAGGCTGTAGCGATGTCCACTGCCGACTGGAAACCAAAGGTCATGTCGGTCCCCCAGAGATCATTGTCGATGGTCTTGGGCAGCGTGATGACATTCAGTCCCTCTTCCCTGAGCAGGTTCGCGGTCTTATGGGTCCCGTTTCCACCCAGCACCACCAGGCAGTCCAGCTGCAGCTTGTAATAATTCTGCTTCATGGCCTCCACCTTGTTTAAGCCGTTCTCATCAGGATCCTTAATGGTCTTAAAGGGAGTGCGGCTGGTGCCCAGGATCGTTCCTCCCATGGTGAGGATGCCGGAAAAGTCCCTGCCGGTCAGCATCCGGAACTTGGAATAGATCAGTCCCTGATAGCCGTTTAGGAACCCGTAGATCTCCAGCTGCTCCCCGCTGTTTTCCATGCACTTGATGATGCCTCTCATTGCCGCGTTCAGTGCCTGGCAGTCTCCGCCGCTTGTCAGCATACCGATTCGCTTCATACCTTCTTTTCCTCCTTTAGATACCCCTTTGTGCCCCCGGATAACAGGATGTCAGGGCAGGTCCCGGATTGCGCCGCATAGCATGCAGGCGTAATGCCGTTTGTACCTTCAGACCCTGACATCATCATAACGTATTTTATTCCAAATTTCCACATTCCTCTCAGTTCATCACCTTCTGGAGCATCTGGGCAAATTCATCCAGGCTTTCATCCGCCTCTCCTGCCTGCAGCCTGCTTGCCACGTCGTCCCTTAAATGCTCCTCCATCACGATCCTGCAGAAGCTTTTCATGGCCGAGTTCAGGGAGATGCCCTGAACCACCAGATCCACGTAATACCTGTCATTCTCCACCATCTGGCGGACTCCCTTCATCTGGCCCTCCATACGGCTCAGCCGGATATTCAGGTTTTTCTTAAGCTCCAAAGACCTGGTCTCCCTCAGCTTGCTGTATTCATCCGAAACCCCGAGCTTTATCTCTTCCCGGAATCCCTCAGCCTTGTTTCCCTTCGGTTTCTTTTCCGCCATCCGGCCCTCCTTTTTCTCTATAAAACCCTGGAGTATAGTTTCGGTGTTCCCATTATGTCACTTTAGAACTATGAGGGCAAGCCGAATTCGGGGTTTCACGTTACAGATTCCCGATCTTATGGTATGATAAAAGCAATGAATCATCAGTCTCACACCAGGGGGGTGATACACCATGAAAGAAAAGCTTTTGAACATCTTCAAAACCGCATACGGCGATGCTGAGGGAGCCCGGGTCTTTTTTGCTCCCGGCAGGGTAAACCTCATCGGGGACCATACTGATTATAACGGCGGCCACGTCTTTCCCGGCGCACTGACCATCGGGACCTACGCAGCCGTCCGGAAAAGAGAAGATTCCACTCTGCGGTTCTTTTCGGAGAATTTCCCGGACGAGGGAATCATCCGGACGACGCTGGCTGAGACTCTTCCCGAAAAACGCCTGGGCTGGTGCGATTATATGAGAGGCGTGATCTGGGCTTTGGCAGAGCAGGGAATGCAGTGTGATACAGGCCTGGATATCGCTGTCTGGGGCAATATCCCCGCAGGCAGCGGTCTCTCCTCCTCCGCCTCCCTGGAGGTGCTCACGGGCTTTTTCCTCCGGGAACTCTTCGGTTTTTCTGTGACCAACACGGAAATAGCCCTGTTAGGTCAGCGGGCTGAAAACGGCTTTTGCGGAATGAACTGCGGAATCATGGATCAGTTTACCTCCGCCATGGGGAAAAAGGATCACGCGATCCTCTTAGACACCGCCACCTTGGAGTATACCTATGCCCCCCTTACCCTTGAGGGGATCAGCCTGGTGGTCACCAACAGCAATGTAAAGCACAGTCTGGTGACCTCCGCCTATAATGAGCGCCGCGCTCAGAGCGAGGCCGCCCTGAAAAAGCTTCAGACGGTGACGGATATCCGGACTCTGGGGGATCTGACCATGGAGCGCTTCGAGAAGGTGAAGGACGTCCTTACCGATGATATCGAGTTTCGCCGGGCGAGACACGCCGTCTCCGAAAACGAGCGGGTCATCCTTGCAGCCAAGGCCCTGGAAAACGGCGATCTGCGGCTCTTCGGGCGTCTGATGAACGAGTCCCATGCCTCCCTCAGGGATGATTATGAGACCTCCTGCC
>CAMNLO010000259.1 GCA_946543095.1 uncultured bacterium | reverse complement strand
GGCGACTAAAAACCGGGCAATGACTGCGAGGAGGAATCTATATGAGAGAACTGAAGATTGCTGTCGCCAACACCCGACTGGCGAAGACATGGACCAACCGGGAAATATCCTGGGAGGCATTCACGGAGCGACTTTCTACAACACAGAAAACCGTCGAAAGCCTGGAAGAGTTTCTTGCCATGAAGCGGGGAGAGCAGGACGAGATCAAGGATGTTGGCGGTTATGTCATGGGACATCTGAAACAGGGACTCCGCCGCGCAGGGTCAGTGCTTAGCAGATCTGCCGTGACACTGGATATGGACTATGCCACACCGGGGATCATGTCTCACGTCAAGGAGAAGCTCCCCTACAAAGGCTGCGCGTATGGAACGCATAAGTATTCTCCGGACAAGCCTCGCTTGAGACAGGTGTTTCCCCTGTCACGGGATGTCTCGGAAGAAGAATATGAGCCGGTTGCCCGAATGCTAGCAAAACAGGTGGGCATGGATTATTACGATGATTCTACCTATGAAGCGAATCGCCTGATGTTCTGGCCATCCACGCCCTCCAATATCGAATACTACTTCGAGGCTTGGGACGGAGAACTCGTAGATCCGGACCAGATACTTGCCATGTATGACGACTGGAAAGACATCTCCACCTGGCCGACATCTTCCCGGCAGACGACGGTGATGAAACAGAGCGTAAAGCGTCAGGCTGATCCCCTGGGCAAGAAGGGCATCGTTGGTGTTTTTTGCAGGACGTTTGATATCCACGACGTGATCAGCTTGTTCCTTTCGGACCTGTATACGCCAAGCGCCATGGAGGGACGGTACGACTACATCCCAGGAGAGGGGTCTGCCGGCGTACAGGTATTTGAGGATAAGTTCGCATACAGCCACCATGCTACTGACCCGGCATATGGAAAGCTCCTGAATGCCTTTGACCTTGTCAGGGTCCATAAATACAAAGACGAGGACGAGAGCTACAAGCTGATGTCAGATTTTGCCCTGTCCCTGGATGAGGTGAAGCAGACCATTGCCAGGGAGCGCCAGGAGGCGGCATCGATGGACTTTGATTCTGCAGACTGGGAATCACACCTTGTCTACGGAAGAAACAAAGTGCTGGAAAACAGCGTATGGAACCTGCTGCTGATCCTGCGCAATGATCCGGCGTATGCAAACTTTGCCTATAACGAAATGGCCAGGATGATCGAGGTGACAGGACCCGTTGCTTGGGATCGCCCGGACGGGGTGCGCTTTTGGCTTGACTCAGATACAGACGGTCTGAAGTCAGAACTGGACATCCACTATGTTTCTTTCTCCACCAGGAACCATGATGTGGCATTTTCCCGGGTTGCCATGGAACGGCGCTTCCATCCGCTTAGGGATTACCTCGATAGTCTCCCCGCATGGGACGGGACGGAGAGGATACCGACTTTATTGGTGAAATATATGCAGGCGGATGACACGGAGTATGTCCGCACAGTCACCAGAAAAACGTTTGCAGCGGCCGTTGCCCGTGTGTATGAGCCTGGGGTCAAGTTTGACTGCATGCTGGTGTTGGACGGAGAGCAGGGCATTGGTAAGAGCACTTTGTTTAAGGAACTGGCAGGTGAAGAATATTTTTCCGATTCCGTACAGCTCTCTGACATGGACGGCAAAACTGCGGCAGAAAAAATCCAGGGGTTCTGGATCTGCGAGATTGCAGAACTGGCCGGGATGAAGAAGGCGGATGTCGAGAAAGTGAAATCCTTCCTGTCGTCCTCTGATGATAAGTTTCGGCCCAGCTACGGCAAAACAGTGGAGAGCCACCCTCGTCAGGGAATAATGGTGGCGTCCGTCAACGGTGACAGAGGGTATCTGCGCGACATCACCGGAAACCGGCGCTTCTGGGTCGTAAAACTCCATCAGACAGAACAGGTGAAGAAGTTTCATTTCACAAAAGAAGAGCGAGACCAGATCTGGGCCGAGGCAAAACACTACTGGGAGAACGGGGAGAAACTGTTCCTGGAAGGATCCCTTGTAGGAGAGGCGGCTGAAGTCCAGAAAGATGCCATGGAGGAGGATGAGCGCCAGGGCATGGTGGAGGTCTATCTTGAGACCCTGCTTCCTGAAAACTGGAGCGGCATGGATCTGTATGACCGCAGGAATTACCTGTCATCCATGGATGATCCTACTCGTCCAAAAGGCACCATCCGGAGGGAGACCGTTTCCAATGCGGAGATCTGGTGTGAGTGTTTCGGCAAAGCCCTCTCGGATCTGAAGGCGTCGGATTCCTATGCCATCATCCAGATGATGTCACAGGTGGACGGCTGGAAACGAACCAAGACGAGAAAACGCATGCCGATCTACGGACAGCAGCGGGTCTACGTCCGTGACTAAGCGGTGAGTCTACGTCCGTGGCTGAGTGGGTTGTCATGTCACAGACATCAGATTCTTGTCACTCGTCCCAGGCTTGTCGCGGGTAAGTGTCACGGGCTGAAAGGCATATCAATCCTGTGTCTGTGATGCCCCTGGGACAGCTGAGACAGAAGAAATCTAAATAAATTAAATAAATGAATAGTAGTACATATCACACATGAGAGCGCATATGCCCATATACGCGCGCGAGAGAGATGAGTTGACTCAATGTCACGGAGGGTATGATATGCGAGAAAAAGAGATAGAGCGGAAACTGGTGAAGGCGGTCAAAGCAGTGGGAGGCATCTGCCCCAAGCTGATATCCCCTGGGATGAATGGTATGCCTGACCGCTTGGTGCTGTTGCCAGAGGGCCGCGTCGGCTTCGTGGAGGTGAAGGCACCGGGGAGAAGGCCCCGCGTCTTACAGGACAACAGACACAAGCTGCTGAGGAGACTCGGGTTCCCGGTCTTTGTACTGGATGATCCCCTGCAGATACCGTGGATTATTGAAGAGGTGGGGGATGCCGGAAGGAGAACGCAGGATGTATGAGGAGAATTATCAGGACTTGGCCCATGCCATCATCCTGCAGGCAGTGAAGGATTTCCGGGCAGCGTACCGGAGAGTGAAGATCTTCCCCACGGACAGGTTGGCCAGGGACAAGGTACGGGAAATCACAGAGTTTTTCTGTTCGAGGTACTTTCATGTACTGACGGATCTGGATGGCCCGGAGCTACTTGAGCGGATCATACGGGAAATGGAAGGAGGTGATGACAAATGAGGTTCATACCACATAAGTACCAGCAGTACGCTGTGCAGTTCATCAAGGAGCACAGTGAAGCGATGCTTTTGATTGAGATGGGCCTTGGCTAGGTAAGACCGTGATATCCCTCTCAGCAATCATGGACCTCTTGTTTGACAGCTTTGAAGTCAGCCGGGTCTTAGTGATCGGACCGCTCCGGGTGTGCAGCTCCGTGTGGCCCCAGGAACTGGAAAAATGGGACGGCCTGGGCTTTATGCATATGTCCGTCGTTTTAGGAAGTGAAAAGCAGCGGAAGGCGGCACTACAGACCCCGGCAGACATCTACGTGATCAACCGGGAAAACGTGAAATGGCTGGTGGACTATCTGGAGAAGCACC
>CAMNLO010000258.1 GCA_946543095.1 uncultured bacterium | reverse complement strand
TGGGCGGTGTCGTAGTATTTCAGGCAGTCCAGGCCGTCCTCCAGGGCGTGGTAGGGAATGCGGTTCGCATTCAAATAGAAGCCTACGGGGTCGGAATCGCAGAAGACATACACATCCTCAAAGGCTCTGAGATCCACCGGGACATAGGGAGCGAGCGCCTTCGCCAGCTTCCGGAAATAC
The DNA here is from genome assembly GCA_946543095.1 of uncultured bacterium. GTDB lineage: Bacteria > Bacillota > Clostridia > Lachnospirales > Lachnospiraceae > CAMNLO01. The sequence goes on along the minus strand of CAMNLO010000258.1, from coordinate 3,394 downwards.
ACCATCCGCTGCAGAAGATGGAGGAGCACATTGCCGCGGTCTTTGTGCCAGTTTTGCAGTTCCGTAAAGAATTCCTCCCCATGCTCTTCAAAGGGAAGGGCCTTCCCTGCAAGAGGGGAGGCGTTCAGCCGGTCTGCCAGGGTCTCAAAATCGTTGGAAAAGGAGCTTAAGAGAAACAGGGCTTTTCCCGCGGCATCGCCCTTTTCCCGAAACAGGGCACACTCCTTTAACAGCGCCACATACACATGATAGTAGGTGTGGCAGACATATGCTCTTTTCAGCTCCCGGTCTCCTGTCTTTTCCATTCGTTCCTTTTGTGTGTGCGCTGATGCGCTATTCCCGCTCACTCGAATCAGTTCCGGGCACGTTCCGGATGGTTCTGCGCTTCGCATTTTGCTCCCGCAGCACCTTCTCCATGATCTCTTCCATGATCCGGTAATTTGCCTCCGGGGAGCAGGTTTCCTCATACGCCCTGAAAAATGCGGCGGAGCAGTCCTCTTTCCTGTAGTGCCGCAGCAGCTCTGCGAGCCCGCTGCTTTCCCCGGGCGGCATACTCTCCTCCGGCTCCATACCTTCCCGCGGCAGCTTATTGTCCTTCCGATCCTCTGCCCTTGCCCCATGGAAAGTCCCGCCGAGCACCAGCTCAGGGGCCGCCTTTTTCACGATGGCAGCGCCGTTGCCGATATCCCGGCAGATCACGGGAGTGCCCAGGCTCATGGCCTCCGCGATGACCATGGGAAAATTCTCATACCACTCGGAGGGAAAGATCAGCGCTTCCGCGTGCTTCAGATACTGAAGGGCATTGCGATGGCTGAGGGGCCCCAGATACCGGATCCTGCCGCTGCTCTCTTTTTCCGCGCTGCGCACCATTTCTTCAAGGCTCCCCTCTCCCGCCACCAGAAGCCCGGCCCCCGGGACTCTCTTCCATTCCTCCAGAAGCCAGGGGATCCCCTTGGAGGGCTCCAGCCGTCCAAGGCAAAGGTAATAGGGAGCTCTGATGTCAGCAGCGAAAGCGGCTGCGTTTTCCTGAGGAGCCTCCGGTTCCTTAGTCACAAAGTTGCCCTTGACAAAGACCCTCCCGGGATCGATATGCTTTCCCATCCCCTTTCGGAACAGCTCCGCGCTGAAGGGAGTAAGGCACACGTAATGCAGCTTCCGATAGGTTCCAAGGAGCCGGTGGAGAAAAAGCTGGAGCGTCAGGACAAGGGTCTGGGCCCCGGAATTCCTGTAGCAGCGGTGGGAAACCCCGGTCAGCAGACCATGCTCCACGCATTCGGTGCAGGTCCTGCCCTCTCTGTAGCAGAGGGCGCCGGGGCAGAAGAGCCGGAAATTGTGAACCGTCTGGATCACGGGAATCCCGGCGGCAAAAGCGGCGTAATATACGGAGGGGCTCACCTGGGTCAGAGTGTTGTGGACCCACATAAGATCCGGCTTTTCCCTGCGGATCAGCTCCTTCACCTCCCTCAGGGTGCGGAAGGAAAACAGGGAAGACAGGCCGGCAAGGGCCCTGCCGGCTGCGGAAAGCCCCTTCAGCTCCTCATTGGAGCGGGTATAGCAAAGGACTGTGTGGCCGTTATCCCGAAGAAGCTTCTGTTCGTTCCGGAACACCGCGTCCTCGCCTCCGGGGATCTGATAATGGTCGTGGACCAGGAGGATCTTCGGCTTCATCAGCTCTTCTTGTTTCCGGTCAGGAAAGGCACTGAGACACCCGATCCCTGCAGCAGCCAGACCCCAAGCCCCAGAAGAAACACCACCGAGATCACATCGGAGAAGCGCCAGTACCATAAGCCTTTGTAACGGACCTCAAAGGTCCCCTCATAGCCCCCGGGGACCAGCACTTCCACAGTGTTGTTCCAGCCGTTCACAAGAGGGAGCTGCGCTCCCGTATTCAGATCCCGGGCTTCATAGCCGCGGTAGAAAATCAGGGGCACGTTCACCGTGGCCTCACTCTCCGTCTGATTCTTCGCCACAGCCCGCACATATCCGGCCCCGATCTCGTAGTCCGGAATGTAGGCGGATCCATCCAGGCAATAGACATAGGGGCGGTTGAAATAGGACCAGTCGGAGCCTGAGGGAATGTATTCCCCGTTGATCTGGGAGAAAGAGGGAATGCCGATGGTGTCGCAGAAATAGGTGGTGAGGTCGGAATGAATGTCTTCGAAGATCTGATATTCCACCCCCTGGAAAACGGCGAGGAAAGCAAAGACGGTCATCATAACAGTATATGCGATGCGGAAGCTCCGCGCCGTATCGTGTTTTGCTGTCCTATCCGCGGATGGAGAAATCTCCTCATCCGACGTATCGGACCCTGCCGCACTGTCCGCGGATGAAGACGCCTCCTCTTCCGCCGAAGCATTCCTCTCCTTCTCCCGGCCTTCCTCCGCTCCGTACTTCTTCAGCTCCGCGAGGATCCCGCAGAGCACAAAGGAAAGCAGGGCCGCAGAAAGGCCGAAGAATCTCCAGGGAAACTGGATCGCCGTCAGATTCTTATACAGAAAGGGAAAGGCCCTGAGGGCATCATAGGGAAAGAGATTGGTGGCCATAAACGTGGCCAGCACCCCTGAAAGATACACCGGAAGAAGCCCCTGTACTTCGGTCTCCCGCCTCCTGCTCCTCGGGATCGCAAGCGCCAGCACAAAGCCAAGGGCCAGCACCAGAGACACCGCCCCTCCGGGCGTTGCGGGAAGGTCCGTCTCCATTCCCAGATACAGGGGGGCGAAGACCCGCTGGAGCTCCGTGCCGATATACTGGATGGTAAAGGCATCCCTGCTGCCGTCGTTGACGAAAAACTTATCCCTGAGGAAGAAGTCAAAAAAGGGCACCAGGAACCAGAGATTCATAAAGATCGTGCAAATGACGATCTTGCACAACTCGATAAATCTTTTCCACTGAAACACACGCTTTAATGAGATCAGACAGATCAGTACGGTAAATAACCCCGCCATTTCACAGCTTAGGATATGGGTCTGGATCATGCCGGAATAGCCCAGGGCCGCGATGAGAAAGCCTCTTTTGAACTCCTTGGAGGAGGTGTCCCCGGTCAGCACATCATAAAGCCCCCAGATCACCAGCGGGAGAAAGGTCAGGGCGGAGAACTCCCCGATGGCTCCCCGGTAATACAGGTCCACCAGACGGTACTGGCAGAGAGCGTAAACCGCGGCGCAGGTGAGACCGATGGCCCGGTCCTTTGAGATATTCTTAAAGGCCAGATAGGCAAAGGCCGCAGTCGCCAGATTCATGGTGAAAACATAGAAACGGTAGGCGAAGGTTATGGTCAGGCCGGCGATGCGCATCAGGGCCGGGAGAAACCAGAACAGATCCCCGTAAAAGATGCCCACGGCGTAGCCGTAGTTGTTCATCCAGTCCGGCTGGACACGCACCGGAAACTGGCCGG
>CAMNLO010000257.1 GCA_946543095.1 uncultured bacterium | reverse complement strand
CCACCACCACGTCTGCCCGGTAGTTTTCATCCGGCACCGGGGGCAGAAGGTCTGCGTTTTCCTCCGCAGAGGCAAGGGTGATGCCGGCGCTGGCCACTGCGTTGTCCACGGCCTCCATCAGCCCGATGGAGGAGGCTGTGGCTCCGGAGACCACATCCACTCCGGCACTCTGGCGTTCCAGCATCTCCTCCACCAGAATGGGAATGGCGGCGCCTCCCACTGCGGGAGTCTCGCCCTCTGCCTTCACGTCGATGGACATCAGCCTGGAATCCTCTATTTTCACGTAAGCCGTGATGTCTCCGCCGTAGCCCCTGGCGGTGCCGGTGAACACACCGGTCATATGGGTGTAGCCCATATAGGCCGCAAGGCCCACACAGCCGATGGAGACTGCGCAGGAGAGCAGCTTTTTTGTGACGTCAAGCATTGGGAGTTTCCTCGAACATGGTTTTTAAGGTACGCCAGCCCAGCATGGCACATTTCACTCTGGCGGGCATATGGGAGATGTTCTGCAGAACGCCTGCTTCCTCCAGCTCCTCCAGCTCCTCCTCGGAGATCTTATCCTTGATCATCCGGGAAAACACATCCGCCAGATGCAGGGCCTCTTCCTTTGGCCTGCCGATGATCAGGTCCAGCATCATATCCGCGGAGGCCTGGGAAATGGCGCAGCCGTCCCCCACATAGGAGCCTTCCTTTATGATGTTATCCTCCACTTTCAGCTTTAAGGTGATCTCGTCGCCGCAGGAGGGATTCACCCCCAGAAGCTCGTAATTGGCCCCCTCCAGCTCATGCTTGTGCTCCGGATGGAGATTGTGTTCCGTTAAGACTTCGTTGTAAAAAGAATCCATAGAATTTGAGACCTTTTGAACTCCCCGCCTAGGACAGCCCCATGCGCCTGCGGATGGTTTTCAGGCTGTCGCAGAGCCTGTCCGCCTCCTCCTTTGTGTTGTAGAAGGAAAGGCTTGCCCTGGCGGTGGAATTCACCTTTAAAAACTTCATCAGAGGCTGGGCGCAGTGGTGGCCTGCCCGGACGCAGATATGGTCGGCGCTCAGGATCTCTGAGATATCATGGGGATGGACCCCCTCCAGTGTGAATGTGAAAATGCCGTGGTGGGAAAGGGGATCCGGGGAACCCAGAAGCTTCAGATGGGGGACGGACTGAAGAGCTTGAAAGGCATATTCGCTCAGCTCGTTTTCCCATTCTTCAATGGCCGCAAACCCCAGCCGGTTATAATAATCCATGGCGGCCCGCAGACCGACGGCCCCTTCCGCGTTCACAGTCCCGGCTTCGAATTTGTGGGGGAGCTCCGCATAGGTGGCGGAATCCCTGGTGACATATTCGATCATCTCCCCGCCGTAGAGGAAGGGGGGCATTTTCGAAAGGAGCTCCTCCTTTCCGTATAGGACGCCGATGCCCATGGGCCCCAGCATCTTATGACCGGAGAAGACTAAAAAGTCCACATCCAGGTCTTTGACGTTCACGGGAATATGGGGCACGCTCTGGGCGCCGTCGCAGACAAAATAAGCCCCCTGTTCATGGGCCATGGCTGCGAAGGTTTTGATATCCGGCGCAGTCCCCAGCACATTGGAAAGCCCCGTCATGCTGACGAGCTTCGTGCGCTCCGAAAGGGCGGCCCCAAAGGCCTCCCTTGAGATCTCCCCGTATTCGTCGCATTCCACATACTTTAAGACGGCACCCTTTCGCTTCGCGGCCTGCTGCCAGGGCAGGAGATTGCTGTGATGCTCCAGAATGGAGATCAGGATCTCATCCCCCTCCTTCAGCACCAGGTCCCCGAAGCTTGCCGCAATGAGGTTTAAGCTTTCGGTGGCATTTCTCGTAAAGACGATCTGCTCACTGCCGGAGGCGCCGATAAAGGAAGCCGCCGCTTTCCGGGCGTTTTCGTAGGCCTCTGTGGCTTTCAGGCTTAAGGAGTAGAGCCCCCGGAGGGGATTTGCGTTCTCTTCCCTGTAGTAGCGTTCGATGCGGTCCAGGACCTGGATGGGCTTTTGGGAAGTGGCCGCGGAGTCCAGGTAGGCCGTTTCGGGATATTGCGAAAGCAGGGGGAAGTCCTGCCGTATTCTTATGATCTCTTCAGTCTTCATCCGATCCACCATAGAGCAGAGCCGTAAGCTCCTCCTTCAGAGCTCCCTCCGGAAACAGCCTGAGGAGCCTGCCGATCTTTGCTTTCGCCATGGTCTCATAGATCTCCTCTTTTGCAAGGCCTCTGGAGCCCATGTAGAATAACAGCTCCTCCGGAAGCCGTCCGATGGTGGCCCCGTGATTGCCCACCACATCCTCCTCCGCGCAGAGGATCAGGGGAATGGTCTGATTCACCACCCTTTCGTCCATTAACAGGACATCCTCGATCTCATTGCCCACTGCGCCGGAGCAGCCCCGGATGAAATCAATGGTACCCCGAAAAAGCTTCTTTGCGCGGTCTCTGAGCACTCCGGTGACATTGATCTCGGAGGAGGTCTTTTTTCCGGTGTGGGAGGCCAGATAGTTTACATCCAGTGTCTTATCCCCGGTCAGAAGATAACCCAGATCGATGGTGAGGGAGGATCTTTTTCCCTCCAGAGCGCAATCCAGTCCCTCCCAGGTTTTTGCCCCGGAAAGGATCAGACGCGTATAATCAAATTTTGCGCTATCTTCCAGCTGCGCTTTCACCTGATTCAGGAATTCCGTGTCTTTCCCGAGACGCTGGACTAAGAGCAGATGGAAGGAGGCGTCCTTTGCCACATGAATCTTTACGGTCTGCTCCAAAAGCCCGGGGGTTTGATCCCTGAGATCCAGAACCTCTGTCTTTGCCTCTCCCTCCGGGATCTCAAAGCTTAAGGAACGGGGATCGGCGGCTGTACCTTCCACCACCGCGCCGTTCATCTTCAGCCAGCGGAAGGTGGGCGCCGGAAGTCTGTTGATCATTCTTCCTGTATTGCTCATCCTATGGCCCCCTTCATCTCAAGCCGGATCAGATTGTTCATCTCCACGGCGTATTCCAACGGCAGCTCCTTGCTCACATTTCCGGCAAAGCCGCTGACAATGGCGGCTCTGGCGTCATCCTCGGAGAGGCCTCTGCTCATCAGGTAAAAGATCTCGTCATCGGAGATCCTGCCGATCTTTGCCTCATGCCCCACATCCGCTTCATTGGTGCGGACTTCGATGGCGGGGATGGTATCGGACCGGGAAATGCCGTCCACCATCAGGCTCTGGCAGGACACCGAGGACTTGGCGTTTCTGGCTTTTTCCGATATCACCACGGAGCTTCGGAAGGTGGAGATGCCGCCGTCCTTGGAGATGGAGCGGGTGTTCACCACGGAGCTGGTGTCCGGAGCCAGGTGGGTGATCTTGCAGCCCGTATCCAGGTTCTGGCCCTTCCCGGCGAAGGTCACGCCGGTGAACTCGCACCTTGCGCCCTTTCCCGCCAGGATGCTCATGGGATAGAGGTAGGAAACATGGGAGCCGAAGGAGCCGGAGACCCATTCCACCTTGCCCCCTTCCTCCACCTTTGCCCGTTTCGTGTTCAGGTTGTACATATTCTTGGACCAGTTCTCAATGGTGGAGTAGCGCAGGGATGCGTTCTTCCCCACAA
>CAMNLO010000256.1 GCA_946543095.1 uncultured bacterium | reverse complement strand
CCGATATTGTACAAAGCATAGGGCACCTCCCCCTTCGGAGGCGCCGGCAGGATCCTCAGCAGGGCCTCCGTCACATCATCGATATAGGTAAAATCCCTGCGCATATCTCCGTTGTTATAGATCTCCAGCGTTTCCCCGGCCATGATCTTTTTTGCGAACTTGTAATACGCCATATCCGGACGTCCGTAGGGACCGTAGACGGTGAAGAAACGGACGCCGGTGGCCGGTATGCCGTATAGCTTCGAATAGGCATGGGCCATAAGCTCGTCGGATTTCTTTGTGGCGGCATAAAGGCTCACGGGAGTGTCCGTCTTATCCTCCAGCCGGAAGGGCGTCTCCTTGTTCGTGCCATACACGGAGGAGGAAGAGGCATACACCAGATGCCGCACCCCGAAATGTCTGCAGGCCTCCAGTATCCTGAAAAAGCCCAGGATATTGGCATGGATGTACTCCTCCGGATGGTCAATGCTGTAGCGGACTCCCGCCTGGGCCGCCAGATTCAGCACAATATCCGGATGATGCTTTTCAAACAGGGCCGTAAGGCCTTCCTCATCCGCAATATCCAGCTGATAAAAGGTGAAGTCCCTGCCGGTCTTCCTCAGCTCCTCCAGTCTGTCCCGCTTCAGCTTCAGATCATAGTAGGCATTCATGTTGTCCGCCAGCACAAGGCGTGCGCCCTGTTCCAGCATCCGTTCGGCTGTGTGGAAGCCGATAAATCCAGCACCGCCTGTTATTAAATAAGTTAAATTCAGATTTAGTTTGGCCATGTAATTGTGGTATCCTTCCATATGTTGTAGCCGTCAATATTGGCATAGATCACATATCCGTAGTTTTCCATGGGCTCCTGGAACTCCTGGTCCTCATGAAGGATAATGTAATTGCAGTTGTAGCCCTTTGCCGTCACGGACAGTTCTCCCGTCTCCATCCCCCCCTCCAGCATCAGACGGTGAAACGGAAAATCCCCGCCCCAGGAGGTCACCAGCGCTTCCCTTCCGTAGGGCATCACGATCCGGGAGGAGTACTGCCTCACAAAATGGATCAGCTCATCCGGAAAGACCGCGCACACCATATCACCGTTCTCCGGCAGGATGGCATCGCAGATCCGCACCACCTCCCCTGGCAGATGAAATGGGTTTTCCGCCTTCGGCATATAAGGGCCCTGATAGACATAGCTCCCTGCAAGAATAATAATGGCGGCAGAGAGGATCAGGGACAGATAAAGCCTCCTTCTGATCAGCCGGATCCCGGCCCAGGCGATGGTGGCGCACTGGGGCAGCAGCCAGAGAAGCCGGTAATAGGTCTCCGCATCCAGTATCCTGGCATAGGCCTTGCTTGTTAAGGGTATCAGAAAGAGCGATAAAAGGCAAACCGGGCAGTAGACCAGAAGGATCCGGGTGATCCTGTTCCGTTCCTTTAAAAACAGATACGCCACGGCAGCCAGATACAAAAGGAACAGATAGCCGTTCCCCTGATAAACCCTGATCACCTGCATGGGAAATGTGTTCATGTTGATCGACCTACAATATTACATACAGCCCCGCGTACAAAAGGCAGGGGATGCAGCACAAAAACAGCCGGAACAGAAGCCGGAGGGATCTGTGGTATATCGCCAGGGCCGTTCCTGCCCCCGCAATGACCAGCGCCGTCAGAAACACCCCCATGGTGGTGCAGAGGGCGGCGGCAATATTGGTGCAAAACAGCAGGATCCCGGTTTTCAGTAAGACCTCGCGCCTCCGTCCGATCCGAAGCATAATATAACACACCATGGGCAGCACCAGATTTGCCAGAACGGATTTTCCCTGCCAGGTGCGGGTCAGGAAAAAGATGGAGGCAGGATAGATGGAAGGCGCCCCGAAGATCATCAGCAGCTCTGCGAGGATCAGAAAGCCCCAGAGAGAGGCCTTCCTGTTCTCCTGCCTGTCCGCAGCTCCGGCCCTGTTCAGCAGCTCTTGTCCGATCATCCCGTATACGATATAGGTCAGCGGGATCAGAAAAAGAGGCAGTAGCGTGTGGGCCAGGATCGTTGCGTGAATCCCGGTCATTTCAGACAGAAAGGCGATCCAGAGGGGGAAAATGGCCAGGGCGTGCCTGGCATCCAGAGCGGTGGCAAAACCGGTATAGGGAATGGTGCGGTAGAGATCCCCCTGCTCAGCCGTGGCCACGGACTGGGCGATATAATAAGCATCGTCCCCGTCGAAGGGCGCCAGCGTCACAGCCTGATACAGCTGAAACACCAGAAGGAGAAAGAAGACCAGGGGAAGGATCAGAGGCGCCCTCTGACGCGGGCCCAAGCCCGCAGATCTCAGCCGTCCTCTTTTCAGGATATGCAGGAAGCAGAAAAGGCCCGCCGAAAGATATATGATATTGACCCATATGGTCAGCTCCTTCATGCTCCTGCCCAGAAGCACAAAGGGCAGCCCCGTCAGCTGAAACAGAGCCATCTGAAGCATCATCCCCAAAGGCAGCGGAGGCTGCTTTGGTTCTTCCGCAACCGCCGCCCCCAGAAGCATCGGCAAAAGGATCAGGTAAACCGGCAGAAGAAGTATGCCCATCCGCTACACCCTGGTCTCCACCACATCGCAGGGGCCCTGGATCACCACATTCCTGCTGCCTGCGGGAAGAAACACCGAATCTCCCGGCCAGTAGGTGATGCTGTAGGGAGCCTCTCCCTCCTCCCTGACTTCTCCCCTGCCGGACAGAAAGATCAGGGACACAAAGGATTCCGCGGTTACCTGAAGCCTCAGGGACTCCTCCACATGATGGAGCCTGGCTTCAAAATATTTGCAGCTGCAAAGCAGCTCTCCCTCCCGTTTCAGTGAGGAAAGGGCGCGTCCGTCTTTCATGTTCATGACCTGCAGCGCCTTTTCCGTCTGCAGCTCCCGCAGGTTTCCGTAGCGGTCCCTGCGGTTGTAATCATACAGGCGATAGGTAATATCGGAGCTCTGCTGGATCTCCATGATAAAGCATCCTTTTCCCACTGCGTGAACGGTCCCCGCAGGGATGAACAGGACCTCTCCGGGATGCACCGGGACCCAGTTCAGGAGAAGATCCAGCGTCCCCTCCGCAATGGCCTCCAGGACCTCCTGCCCCGTCACCTCCCTGCAAAAGCCCATGGCCACCTTCGAATCCTCGTCGCAGTCCAGCACATACCACATTTCATTCTTGCCGTACTGGCCTTCGTGGTTTAAGGCATAATCGTCATCCGGATGCACCTGGATGGAAAGATCCTGCTTCGCATCCAGGAATTTGATCAAAATCGGAAAGCTCTCAAAGGCGGCGCATTTCCAGCCCCAGGCCTCCCGTCCCACCCGGTTCAGGTACTGCCCGAAGGTCAGGCCTCTGTTTTTCCCGGTGGTGATGACGGATTCTCCTGCCGGATGCGCGGAAAGCTCCCAGCTTTCGGCGATCTGGGGATAATCGCAGCGCTTGCCGTACTGCTCCCTGAGCCGCACCCCTCCCCAGAGATAGTCCTTAAAGGCGGGCTTCATCCGTACAAAGGGCTCGCTTTTGCCCAGCTGGGGCAGCACATCGGCGGTACGGATCCGGAAGCTTGCGGAAATGGCCTCCACATTCCCGGATACGGACAGAAG
>CAMNLO010000255.1 GCA_946543095.1 uncultured bacterium | reverse complement strand
CGGCGTCATGGGCCAGAGCAAGGCCTTTTTTTGCGGACTCCGGGATCACGTCATCAAAATTAACCAAAGTCCCGTCGATGTCAAAAAAGATCAGTTTCGGCAATGATCACTCCTTTACTTTCCCACCAGCAGCCGGATTCCCGGGATCCTGCCCAGACACTCCGTGACCGCGGATGTCACACCAAGGACAGCAGCCGCAAGCATGAATGTTCTGAATAATGAGGGCGGCAGGGGATCTGTGTACTGCCTTAAAAACAGGATGATCACGTACCCCTGGAACAGATAGATCCCCAGGCTGTTCCTGCCAAGGAAGGGCAGCACACGGAAACGTTCTTCCCCGTATCTTTGGATCAGCACAGCAAGAAGCAGCAGGAAGAATCCAGCTCCCGCAAAGCCCACCGTCATCCGGTACAGGTCCACGGCGATCATCTTCCAGGCCGCCGCGTTGGTGATCCGGTAGCCGCTGACGAAGATGAACACCTTGTCATTATACAGTAAAAACAGTCCGAAATACAAAGCCCCCGCAGCAAAAAGCACTTTCAGGGGATGCTCCGCATAGATGTCACGGGCCTTTTGTACCACAGGGTGTTCCCGGATGCTCTCCTTCTTCAGCGCTGCGTAATAGCCCGCCAGGAAAAAGGGATACATGAACTTACAGGTGTTCATGCCGTATTCATCCGGCAGCACAAACAGGGAAAGAAACAGGAGCCCGTGAAACAACAGGCTGTCCTGCAGGAAAAAATGCCCCCCCCAGATCACCAGAAAACAGTAAAACACCGCCCATAAAAACCAGTAGTGCTCGCTGCAGCTGATGAGATACCCCAGAAGGATCTCCCCGGTGGAACGGGAGGCGGGGTAGGAGAAAAGCGCCATCAGGTATTCCAGGCCGGTCCATGCAAACACCGGAAACAGGCAGGCAAAGCTCCGTCTAAACAGCACCCTGACACCTTCCCGAAGGGTCTTCGCCCGACTGATCTGCCGGCAGGAAAAGAATCCCGTGATCAGCATGAACAGCGGCAGGTTAAAGCTGTGCTGAAGCATATTGAGCCTGCTGCCCCAGTAAAGCTCTTCCGTTCTCCATTCATAGCCGTTCAGCTCCTGAAGGCAGTGGACCAAAACCACGGAGGCAGCCGCCAGACCTTTTGCGGCATCAGGGAGAACAGCGCGGTGTCTGCCAGCCCTGTTCCCCGAAATATCAGACAAAACCATGGTTTCATAATACCATAGTTTATGCTATAATGCCATTGACAACGACAAACAGGATTCAAACAGAAAGGACGTGATGCCAATGGACTATTTAGAGATTGAAAAAGTAATCGGCAGAGAGATCATCGACTCCCGCGGAAATCCCACCGTTGAGGCAGAGGTGACATTGGCCGGCGGCACCGTGGGAAGAGGCTGTGCTCCCTCCGGCGCATCCACCGGCGAGTTCGAGGCTCTTGAGCTTCGTGACGGCGACAAGAGCCGTTTCGGCGGCAAGGGCGTTAAGAAGGCCGTGGAAAATATCAACACCGTCATTGCGGATGCTGTCATCGGGATCGATGCTTCCGACACCTATGCCGTGGACGCTGCCATGTTAAAGGCCGACGGCACCAAGGATAAGTCAAAGCTTGGCGCAAACGCGATCCTGGCAGTCTCCATCGCTGCGGCAAGAGCTGCCGCCACCGCCATGGAGATCCCGCTGTACCGCTTCTTCGGCGGTGTGAACGGCAATGTCCTGCCTGTTCCCATGATGAATATCTTAAACGGCGGCGCCCATGCGGACAGCTCCGTGGACACTCAGGAATTCATGGTCATGCCTGTGGGCGCTCCCACCTTCGCGGAAGGCCTTCGCTGGTGCACCGAGGTGTTCCACACCTTAAAGAAGCTGATCAAGGACATGAAGGATGTTACCGCTGTGGGCGATGAGGGCGGCTTTGCTCCCAACAGCCTGGACGGCGACGAAGCAGCCATCGAGCTGATCTTAAAGGCCATCAGGGAAGCCGGCTTCGAGCCCGGCAAGGATTTCGTCCTGGCCATGGATGCCGCTTCCTCCGAATGGAAGAGCGAAAAAGGCAAGGGCTTCTATCATCAGCCCAAGTCCGGCAAGGACTTCACCTCCGATGAGCTCATTGCTCACTGGGAGAGCCTCATCGACAAGTATCCCATCTACTCCATCGAGGACGGCCTGGATGAAGAGGACTGGGAAGGCTGGAAGAAGATGACCGAGAAGCTGGGCGGCAGATGCCAGCTGGTGGGCGACGACCTGTTCGTGACCAACACTGAGCGCTTAAAGAAGGGCATCGAAAACGGCGCCGGCAATTCCATCCTGATCAAGTTAAACCAGATCGGCTCCGTTTCCGAGACCATGGAAGCCATCAAGATGGCTCACAAGGCCGGCTACACCGCAGTGGTCTCCCATCGCTCCGGCGAGACGGAAGACACCACCATCGCGGACCTGGCTGTGGCCATGAACGCTGGGCAGATCAAGACCGGTGCCCCTTCCCGTTCCGAAAGAGTCGCGAAGTACAACCAGCTGCTGCGCATCGAGGAAGCTCTGGGCGAAGCCGCCGTATATCCCGGAAAAGCTGCATTCAATATCAAGAAGTAATCGTGCGGATCCTGCAAATTACAGCCTTCTCCGGATGGGGCTGCACAGGGCGCTTTGCCCTTGGAATTCACCGGAAAATTGAAGAAACCGGAAATACCGGAGCAATTGCCTGGGGGCGGGTGAATACCGCCCCCGGTGATGTTCCGACGATTCAGATCGGAAGCCCTGCGGACTATCGTCTCCACGGGCTTTATACACGTCTGACGGATCGGTGCGGATTCGGCTCCGCAGGCGCTACAAGGCGCTTCTTAAAAACCGTGGATGAATGGAAGCCGGATCTTCTGCAGTTCCATATCCTTCACGGCTATTTCATCAATCTGGAGCTGTTGTTCAATTACCTGAAAGAAAGAAGGATTCCCGCGGTCTGGACCTTCTACGACTGCTGGGCATTTACGGGCCACTGTCCCTATTTTGACGCCATCGGCTGTGAGAAATGGAAAACCGGCTGCTTCTCCTGTCCCCAGAAACGGAATCATCCGGAAAGCTGGTTCTTTGACCGTTCCGAAGAAAACTGGAACAGAAAGAAAGCCCTTTACGGAAGCATGGACAATCTCACCATCGTGACCCCCTCGGAGTGGCTGGCGGGCCTTGTGAAGCAGTCCTTCCTGAAGGAGCACCGGGTGGAGGTGATCCCCAGCGGGATCTCCACTGCCAGTTTTCATCCGACTCCCGGGAATATCATGGAAAAACCTGGACTCTCCGGGAAAAAGATCGTCCTTGGGGTCAGCTCCACGTGGGTCCCTTCAAAGGGTCTTGCGGACTTTCTGGCTCTGCGAAGGCTTCTGCCCGAAGAATATCAGATCGTGCTGGTGGGCTTGTCAAAGGAACAGATCGAAGCCCTGCCGGCAGGGATCACCGGGATCACCCGCACGGACAGTGTTCGGGAGCTGGCGGAATTCTATACTGCCGCAGACGTTTTCGTGAATCCCACCTACAATGATAATTATCCCACCACAAATCTGGAATCCATCTCCTGCGGCACCCCGGTCATTACCTACGAAACCGG
>CAMNLO010000254.1 GCA_946543095.1 uncultured bacterium | reverse complement strand
CAATTCGGAGGAGCTCACCCGGGGCCGTTACCTGACGGATGAGATCTCCAGGCGGAGAGACGAAAACCAGCGGGAGATCGACAGCATCGAGCTGCCCACCGAGACGGATGAAAACGGCAATGAGCACACGGTGGAGCTAAAAAATCCGGCGGATTCCGTGTCCGGGATCCGCGGCCAGGGCGGCGGAGGCTCCGGGTTTCTGCCCTATGTCACAGATCTTTCCGGGGTCTCCCATGAAAGACTGGATGTCCCGGGGGGCCCTGTTTCGGGACGGATCCTTCAGAAGGGAGACGGGCTGAATCCGGAGCTTGCCAGGGGAAGTGAAGGAGTCCTGCGGAAGGCGGAGTTTTTCCAGTATCTTGCCATGAAGGCCTCCGATTATACAAAGCATGAGGATAAAAACGCCATGAAGTATCAGCTGGAGTACATCCTGGAGGGGGAGGAAAAGGATGATGTGAATCTTAGGAAGGTGGTCACAAAGCTGGTGTTTGTGCGGGAGATGGCGAATGTGGTGTATATCTTTGCGGATGAAGGGAAAAAGAGCTTCTGCAGGGCTGTGGCCATGGCGCTTGCCGCTGTGGCGCTGTGTCCGGAGCTGACGGAGCCCGTCACCACCTCCCTCCTGTTTGCCTGGGCCTTTATTGAGAGTCTGAATGACGTGAAGATCCTGTTGGCCGGGGAGAAGCTTCCCATACGGAAGACCGCGGCATCCTGGCGCACAGGCTTCTGGCAGATCCTGAATCCGCGGGGGCTTCCCGGAGGCAGCGGCAATGCCTCCGGCGGCCTCACCTACCGGGAGTACCTGATGTCCATGATCTTTCTGCAGGACCTGGGAGTGACCACCATGCGCTTTCTGGATATGGTGGAATGCGATATCCGAAAGGCGCCGGAGGGCAGCAGCTTCTTTCTGGACCGCTGCATCGATTCCTTTGACACCACAGTTTTAACCCGCAGCAGCGCAGGCAGTACCTTTCAGGAGACCAGGCGCTACGGGTATCCGTAAAAGAACAGAATGGCAGTACATTTCACAGGAGTTTTTTACTGTCCCTTTGGCTGGGCCAGGCAACAACGTTGCCGCCTGAAAATGTGGGGAATATGAGCGCGAATCTGTATACAAATCTATTATCAAATCTTCAAGCAGATCAATTGTCTCTCCGGACAAAAAAGTCCAAGGGGACGGTAAAAAGCTCCTGTGCCGACGGCAGTATGACGCTGGAGGCGGCCATGGCGCTGCCGGTCTTTCTGTTCTTTTTCCTGAATCTGTTGAGCCTCTTTCAGATGCTGTACATTCAGGCAGGGGTAACGCAGGCGCTGCATACCACCGGGAAGCAGCTGGCCACCTACGCCTACGCCTACCGGGCGGGGGTGGAGGGTCTGGCGGAAGAGGGCAGCGCAGCCGGGGCCGGAGCCCTGGGGGTCCTGGGCGGGATCGCCTTTTCCGAAACCGCTGCGAAGGCCCTGTTCCTGAAGAATCTGGGAGACCCTCCCCTGCTGACCTCCGGGATCCGGGGGGGAAAACACGGGATCTCTTTGATACGTTCCTACGTGCTCCCGGATGAACATGACGAGATCAAGCTCATCGCGGAGTACACGGCGTTGCCATTTATGACGGTGATGGGCTTCGGCGGGGTTCCCATGAACTCTGTGTATTTCGGCCACGCCTGGACGGGGTACACCCCGGGCAGCTTTACGCTTACTTTCATGGAGGAGGAGATCGTCTATATCACGGAGCACGGAACTGTCTACCATCGGGATATCAGCTGCAGCTATCTGAATCCCTCCATACGGACTGTTAGCCCATCGGCCCTGTCCGGTGAGCGGAACCTCTCCGGCGGCACCTATAAGGCCTGCGAGCTCTGCGGAGGCACAGGCGCAAACTACATTATCACATCCTACGGCGACAGATATCATACCAGCGCGTCCTGTCCGGGACTGAAGCGCAGTATCCGCGCCGTACCCATCTCAGAGGCAGGAGGCAGAGCACCATGCTCCAAATGCGGATATTGAAACTGATCTTATTTGTGATCCTTGCCATACTAAGTGTTCACGACGGGGCGACCAAACGCCTGCCGCGATTCTGGCTGATGCTGGCGCTTTTGGCGGGAGCAGCGGGTTTTCTTCTGCGAATGGGGGATGGAGAGGCCCCCTTTGGCTGGGCAGGCTTTCTGCCGGGAGTCTTCCTTCTTTTGATGACGCTCCTGACCCGGGGACAGATCGGCCGGGGGGACGGAATGGTACTCCTTTCCATCGGCGGAATGACAGGCCTTGGACCATGCATGCTTTCACTGTCGCTGGCGCTTCTGAGTGCTGCCTTTGCAGCGGGATGTCTGATGGCCTTCCGGGGAAGCTCAAAGAAGGCAAGGCTTCCCTTTGTGCCCTTTCTGACGGTGGGGTATCTGGCGGGGATCATGGCATAAGAAAGACCGGGACATACAGCGGGTGGTACGAAATTCACCGGTTTAAGACAATCACCGCCGGCATCACCGGCGAGCTTCACCAACTTATGGCATTAGCCGCTTGTTTCACTCGCGACATGGAGCCAAATATGAACAAAGACTATGAGGGTTATATGACACTTGAGGCCACACTCCTGATGCCCTTTGTGCTGATGAGCCTGTTCTTTCTTCTTTACATGGGGTTTTACCGGTATGACGCCTGCCTGACCAAACAGGACGCCTGCATCATAGCGGTGTCCGGGGAGATTCCCTACGGAAAAGAGGTGGCCCACCGGTATGTAAAGGACGCAATGAACGGAAGGTATCCGGAGAAATATCTGTCCTATTCGGTCACAAGGACGGAGGAAAAGACGGAGGAGGACAGTGTGGCAGTATGCCTTGCGGGCAGGGTCGTTGTCCCCATCGGGGGAGTCTTTTTTGTGCGGAGAAAGGAGAGTATGACAGTGGAAGCGAGTGTGGAAGCCAAAAGGCTGAAGCCTGTGGCATTTGTGCGAAATTGCAGGAAGCTGGAGGGAATCATACGGGCCGTCACGGGATAGGTCCGCGCTGTCCCGTGCTGCAGGGCCGGCATGGGGAAGCTGCGGCAAAGGGGATGAAGAGCTCGACACGGAGGAAATCATGCAGGAAGAATATTTATATGAGGGAGCGAAAAATTATCTCCGTCTGGAAAAGAAGGAGGGCTTCCGTAATGAACTGAAGATGCTGGAGCGGGGAAGGATCCCCGGGCTTCTGCCTGTCAGGGAAAAATCCCTGAACGGCGTGGAGTATCTCTATTATGAGGTGGGCTCCTTTGTGAATATCCGGGATGTCTATCTGAAAAAGAAGCTGGACCGGAAAACAGTGGGAAGGCTGTTTGAGATCCTGGTGCGGCAGCAGGAGCATCTGTCGGAATATCTGCTGGATGAGAGATGGCTTCTGACGGATCCGAAATACCTGTTCATGGACATGGCGGGAGAGGAGCTCTTCTTTGTCTATTACCCCGGAGGTGAAACAGACATCTGGGAGCAATACGGCAATCTGATCGAGTTTCTGATCCGGTCCGGCGACTATGGGGATGAAGCGCTGATCGAGAAGATCTATTCCTTTTACGACCTGATCATGTGCAAAAGCTTCAGCCTGAGGAAGGGTCTGGAGCAGATGCGGG
>CAMNLO010000253.1 GCA_946543095.1 uncultured bacterium | reverse complement strand
CTGGGGAGCCTCCAGAGCCCCCATATTCGACGGGTACGTCAATGCTGAGGGAACGACACCCGGCTGGATCAGGATCCATCCGGGTCTGATCCTGGAGCCGGGGCTGAGCTATACCCTGCAGATCTGGGACAACGAGAGAACGGGAGACGCCTTTCGTCCCATTCTCGGCCTGGACAGGAACGGGGTGCTGGTTTGCAATGCTTTCTATTCGGCCCCCCTGTCCCTGAAGCGGATCCTGTTTTACGATCTGATCCTGCTTTTGCCGGGGGCTGCCCTGCTGTTCGGGCTTCGGAGGATGAAGGAAAAGCCCTTCATGAAGCGGGAGTTCTCCCTTTCGCTGATCGGTAAAGCCACGGCCATCCTGTTCTGGGGGGCGGGAAGCTTTCTGATAATCGGAGTATCCCTGTTCGGAGCAGACCCGGTCAACAAGCTGTTTCTGGAGCTTGGCCTGACCCTGTTTGCACTGCTGATCCCCCTGCTGTTTCGTGAGGGGCTTCCGAAGCCTGCCCTGCCGGTCTTTCCGCTGACCGGCGTCTTTTTGAGCTGCATCGCCTATCAGAATGCCCTGTCCGATTATGAGCACTACGTGTATTACCGAAGCTTTCTGATCTTTCTCGGACTGTTTCTTGCCCTTCTTGCCTTTAACGACAGGGTACGGAATGCTCTGAAGGCTCATTGGAGACCGCTGATCGCCCTGGGTGCTTTCCTGATCATACTGGACGGCGCCTATATGATCCGAAGCCGCCTGATGATCGGAGATCCGCTGCTGGCCTTTGAGAATTCCGCGGTGTTCACTGTCTGGGTCCTGCTGGCATATGGGGCGGCTGTCTCCGGAGCGGTCCCGGAATGGATAAAGAGCGTAAGATCGCGCAAGGTCTCATTGGAAACAATGTTATACCGGGGCCTTATTATCCTGTTCCTGATATGCGTGCTCCTGTTCGCAAACGGCCGTCTCTGGCCCCTGATCTTCCTGGGGTCCATGCTGGTCACGCTGCTCTGGCTTGGGCTCTACGGGATCCCGGCAGCAGACTTTCTGAACATGGTGGAGAGCGGGGTCCTGCTCTCCTTTGCCTGGGTTTTGCTCTACTCCCTGCTTCACAGGCCCTACCATGCGTTTATCCTGTACCGCTACGGCCTGACCTTCCATACTGTGACCATGACCTCCGTCTATCTGCTGAGCGTCCTGTCCTGTGCGGCGGTGCGCCTTGCCCGGAAATGGGACGGCAGTCTGAGGGGGCTTGCGGATGTGCCCCTGGAGCTTGGGGCCTTCGGCGGCGCAGTGGCGTTTTTGCTCATGACCTATTCCCGTACCGGTTTTGCGGCAGCGTCGGCGGCCATGCTGTGTCTTGCCCTGGGGGCGGGAGCGCTCCGGCTCGGGGAAGGAGGGCTCAAAGCCTCTGTTGCATCGGCCCTGAAGCTGGGGGCGGTATGGATAGCGGCAGGGGCTTTGTTTTTCCCGGTCTGCTTCACGGCAGCCAGAACGGTCCCTGCCATGGTCTGCAGACCGGAGATGTACTGGATCGAGCCCTTTGACGGCGCCATTCAAAGAGGAACGGCTCCTGACTCCGAATTCTATATGAGCATTCAGCGGTTTCTGCAGGTGCTTGGGATCAAGGCCAAAGGACTTCCGGAATTCATGGGTGAGACCTGGATCACGAAAGAAGAGCCTCCCGCCCCGAAGCCTGTGCTCATTGCCTCCGCGGATCCTTCCTTCGGCTTTCGGGGAGTGCTCCTTTCGGAACCGCTGCCGGAAAATCCCGTGGACGAGAATGTTTCCGCGGACCAGTACACAAACGGCAGACTGAGCATTTTCAAGGCCTATCTCTCCCAGCTGAATCTGAAGGGGCATGAGGAGATGGGAGCCCTGCTGGAGGATGGAAACCCGGCCATTCATGCCCACAATATTTATTTGCAAATTGCTTTTGATAATGGTATACCTACGGGAGTGATATTTCTGCTGCTGATGCTGTTTACCCTGTATCGCGGGTGGCGTTTCCGAAAGAGGTCCCTCCTGCCCTTTGTTCTCTGCGCGGCCTTTATGGCCGTGGGCATGGCGGAGTGGGTCTCCCATATGTGCAATCCCCTGTGCGCGGCGGCAGTGCTGTCCTTTCTGCCGCTGATTTCGGATACTGCTTCAACAAACCTGTGCCATTAGCCGCTCGTTTTCCTCGCGACATGAGATAAGATATGAAGGGTTCTCTTTCGAAAAAACTGAACGTGCAGCTTTTGTACCGCCGCACGGCGTTAGTCTGCTATGACATCGCCAGCGTCATGCTCTCGGCCTGCTTTGCCCTTTTCATCCGCTACAGCGACACCGGAATCGAATCCATTCCGGAGCATTTCCTGAAGACCGTGTGGGGCATGATGCCCTTAAGCGTGATCCTGACTCTTGCGGTCTACACCGTGTTCAAGCTCTACAGCTCCCTGTGGGCCTTCGCCAGCATCGGGGAGATGCAGAACATTGCCGCCGCGGCGACCGTTTCCGCCATTCTGGACGGTGTTATCATCCGGATTTTGAATTATCCCATTCCGAGAAGCTATTATTTTCTGTACGGACTCTTTCTGTTTCTCTGCACCTTTGCCAGCCGCTTTTCCTACCGGTTTCTGAGGAATCTCAGGAAGCAGCAGCGCAACAAGAACAATGCCATCCAGGTCATGCTCATCGGTGCGGGAGAAGCAGGGAACGCCATCATCAAGGAGGTGGCCACCAGCAATTATTCCACCATGGTGATCCGCTGCCTCATCGACGACGATCCCGCAAAGAAAGGGCAGTACATCCAGGGGATCCGGGTAGTGGGCGGACGGGAAGAGATCATCAGGGCCGCGGATCTGTATAATATCGACGAGATCATGCTGGCCATGCCCTCCGCATCCCGTCAGACCATCAGGGACATCCTCTCCATCTGCCAGGAGACGAACTGCAAGCTCCGTTCCCTCCCCGGGATCTACCAGCTGGTAAACGGGGAGGTCACGGTTTCCAAGTTAAAGGATGTGGAGGTGGAGGACCTTCTGGGACGGGATCCCGTAAAGGTGGACATGGAGGCGATCCTAAACCAGGTGAAGGGGAAGAAGGTCCTTGTGACCGGGGGAGGCGGCTCCATCGGCAGCGAGCTCTGCAGGCAGATCGCGGGCCATAACCCGGGACAGCTGATCATTCTGGATATTTACGAAAACTCGGCCTATGAGCTGGAGCAGGAATTAAGAAGGCGGTTTCCCGCCCTGGATCTGGTGACGCTGATCGCATCGGTGCGGAACACCAGGCGGATGTTCTCCATATTCGAAACCTACAGGCCGGATATTGTATATCACGCGGCGGCCCACAAGCATGTTCCCCTGATGGAGGTAAGCCCCGGGGAAGCCGTAAAGAATAATGTCTTCGGAACCTGGAAGACCGCACAGGCGGCGGCGGATTCGGGTGTGAAGCGCTTTGTCATGATCTCCACGGACAAGGCCGTGAACCCCACCAATATCATGGGGGCCTCCAAGCGGATCTGCGAGATGATCATCCAGACCTTTAACCGTCATTATGACACGGAATTCGTGGCGGTTCGCTTCGGCAATGTCCTTGGCAGCAACGGCAGCGTGATCCCGCTGTTCAAGAAGCA
>CAMNLO010000252.1 GCA_946543095.1 uncultured bacterium | reverse complement strand
AATGTGTGTATGATCGCGGTGCCGCTTTTCAGCCGGGATGTTCTCACGCCCGCTGCCCCGGATCACCGCCCTTCATCAGCCGCGGATACGGCTGGAATGAACTGTTTTTTAAGCTTCCCTCAGGACCTTTCTAAAAAGGCATCCCGCCTCCCATGCCCCCGAAGGGGAAGCCTCTTCCTCTTTTGCCGCCGAATTGCTTCATCATCTTCTGGGACTGTTCAAACTGCTTGATGAAACGGTTTACCTCACTGATATCAAGGCCTGCGCCCTTTGCGATCCTGTGCTTTCTTCTGGGATTCAGAAGCTTTGGATTCGCCCTCTCCTCCGGGGTCATGGAGTGCACGATGGCCGCGGTATGGGAAAGCTTTTTTTCGTCGATCTGGGATTCGATATCCGGCAGCTTCATCCCCAGACCCGGCAGCATGGAAAGGATGCTGGTGAGGCCGCCCATTTTCTTCATCTGCTCCAGACTCATCAGATAGTCGTTAAAATCAAATTTTCCCTTGCCGGCCTTCCTGACGATCTCCTTGCTCTCTTCCTCCGAGATCTCAAGGTTCCGCTCCGCCTTCTCGATGAGAGAGAGCACATCTCCCATGCCCAGGATACGGCTGGCCATGCGGTCCGGGTGGAATTCATCGAAATCCCCCAGCTTTTCCCCCACGCCTGAATACAGAATGGGCTTTCCCACCACTGCCTTCACAGACAGGGCGGCACCTCCTCTGGCATCGCCGTCCAGCTTTGTCAGGATCACTCCCGTGGTCCCCACCTTTTCGTCGAATTCCTTCGCCACGTTCACGGCGTCCTGGCCGGTCATGGCATCCACCACCAGAAGCGTGTTTAAGATCTCCACATTCTCCCGGATCTTCACCAGCTCCTCCATCATGCTCTCGTCAATGTGGAGACGGCCGGCGGTATCGATGATCAGCATGGTAAAGCCGTGGGATACTGCGTATTCATAGGCCTTTTTCGCGATCTCCACAGGATCCTTCGAGCCGTCGATGGAGAACACCTCCACCTCCGCCTGCTTCGCCACCACCTTTAACTGGTCGATGGCGGCGGGCCTGTAGACATCGCAGGCCGCGATGAGGCTCTTCTTGCCTTTTTCCTTTAATTTCAGCGCCAGCTTGACAGCGGTGGTGGTCTTTCCTGCGCCCTGTAAACCGCAGAGCATTACAGTGGTCACAGACTTGCCGGGAGCAAAGTTCAGGGAAGCGCCTTCGTCCCCCATGAGGGAAACCAGCTCGTCGTTCACAAGCTTTACCACCATCTGGGCGGGATTTAAGCCCTCCAGAATGTCGTTCCCCACGGCCTTTTCTTCGATGGACTTCGTGAACTGCTTTGCCACCTTGAAGTTCACGTCCGCCTCCAGAAGAGCCATGCGGACTTCCTTCAGGGCTTCCTTCACATCCTCTTCCTTCAGCCTTCCCTTGCCTCGAAGCCGTTTGAAAGCGTTCTGCAGTTTTTCCGTCAGATTTTCAAATGCCACTGTATGCTTCCTTACGTTTGTGTTTTATGTCCGATGAATGAATGCCCTTCTTTTATCCGGGCCTTTACAGCTCTTCTTCGATCTCCGGAATCAGGGCCTTCAGCCGTGCAAGCTTTTCCTTTAATCTGTCAAACCTTGCGATGAGCCCCAGCTTCCTTTCGTATTCCCGAAGCTCTGCATCGGTCTTCTGCAGAGCGGAGTGCACTCCCTGTCTGCTGATCCCGATGACCTCCGCGATCTCGGAAAGGGACATATCCCTCTCCACATTCATCTCATAGATTTGCTTCTGCCTGGGAGAAAGCAGCTCGCCGTAAAAATCAAAGAGCTTTCCGCGATAGGCGAAATCTTCCATTTCCGTGTTTGAATGCATAGAAATACCGCCCCTGTTTTCAGCGCTTTCCAAATTCTATCCGAAATGCAATAAGGTGTCAAGTAAAATATTTTACAGCATTGATCTTTTCCTTTATATTATTGAAAAAAATCTCTTCTTGCTATATGATGTTGCGAGTGTGCATTTGCAGAAAAACCATCAGACAAGGAGTAAGGAATGATCTTCGGACTTCATAAGGAAATCATATCGAAGCGCCCGGCTTTTGCGGAGGGCGTGAAAAAGAGTGTATCGGGAATGGCGGCTGCCGTGCTGCTTGCGTTGGGCGCGGTTTCCCTGTGTCCCGTTCCCACTTTTGCCGCGGGGAACGGCGCTGTTTCCATTGAATCCGTCACCATCGAAAAATCGGATGTCACCATTACACTATCCGCCTCCGACCTTCCGGATTCCGACGACGGCACCTTCTATCTCTTTTCCGAAAAACCCTATCAGGACACCGTAGCGGGGATACCCATGGCCTCCGCTCCCATGGATACCCGGGTCTCTTTTCAGGTCCCCCTGAACTACGATACCTCACGCTCCCATCTGTTTGACAAATTTCAGGCAGCGGTGCTCCAGGGCGGTGTTTACGTCCCTGTAACAGGCGCAAAATACATTACCAATCCGGAGGCCCTGGCCTTGTCCTCTCCTGCCAGGAAGAACAAGGGGAAAAAGGGGCTGATTCTGGACGGTGCCAAAATCGGACACTGGAATATCGAAAGCACCCAGCTCGGAGTGGAACAGGCAGCGTATAACTTAAATCTTGAGGATGTGATGGGGGGAGACCGGCTTGTCACCTACAAGTACAATGATAAGACCTATCACTTCAATTCGGCATATCTCATTCAATATGATCACTGCGTCAAAACCTGCACCTCCCAGGGGATGGGAGTTTCCATCGTGCTGCTGAATCCAAAGGTCCCGGGCGGAGAATTCATGATCTCTCCCTCCTCCAGAAACGGGAATGCCCATTACTATATGATGAACACCTCCGAGGATGCGGGACTGGAATGGCTGGAAGCCGTTGTTTCCTATCTTGCATACAGATATAACGGCAAAAACGGCTTCGGACAGGTGGACAACTGGATCATCGGGAATGAGGTGAATGCCAAAGACATCTGGAACTATTCCTCCGTGGACGATCTGATGTCTTACGCCAGACTTTACGCGGATGAACTGAGAGTCTGCTACAACGCCATTATGAGCCGCAACGCCAATGCCTATGTCTGCATCAGCCTCGACCAGAACTGGACCCACATCCATGATACCGGCTCCTACTATTCGGCAAAGTACACCCTGGATGCCATCAACGCATGCATCTCCTCCCAGGGCAACATCGACTGGGCGCTGGCGGAGCATCCCTACAACTATCCCATGAACTGGACGCCCTTCTGGACGCCCAGAAGCGAGACGGCAAGGGAGATGATCCAGCATAATGTGAACACCCCCTATCTTTCCATGGAAAACATCGAGCAGCTGTCGGATTACTTAAGCCATCCCGTGCTGAGAAATACCAAAGGAGAGGTGCGTCCCATCCTTCTGACAGAGATCGGGTACTCCTCCACCCAGGGGGAAGAGGCCCAGGCAGCAGCCATTGTTTATGCCTACCAGAGGGCCATGACCAATCAGTACATCGAGCTGATCGCCTTCAACAGGCAGACGGACTATCCTTCCGAAGTATCTCAGGGCCTCTCCCTGGGGCTGACCGGAATGGACGGAACAAAGAAACTTGCCTTCGAATTCTACAGGCACATGG
>CAMNLO010000251.1 GCA_946543095.1 uncultured bacterium | reverse complement strand
TATCCCTGCTGATTGTATCCCCCTGTAAGCGGCGTGCCGCAGCTTGCACAGAATGCCACTCCCTCAGGGTTTTCCGCTCCGCAATTTGCACATCTCATACCAGACTCCTTTCCCGATGGGGCAGCCGGATCCCCCGGCCCGATAACCCCGGCCCCTGTTCATACAGGACACGGCGTTTATATCAACTGATTACTCTGTCTCAGGCCTCAGCTCAAAATGGCTGTCGATCATTGCATTCCCCATTTTCTGTCCCTGAGAATACATTTCCATCAGCATGATCCATCTGCCCACGATGAGCTTCCCCCGGGAATCCTCGCAGAGCACCCCGTAGAGCCTGAAATCCCCCGTACCGTACATCTCGTCCGTCTCGTCTCCGTCGGAAAAGGTTCTCTCTATGGCAAAGCCGGAATCCGTCAGATTTGAGATGGTGAGCTCCATGGGGACGGCGCCGGACTCCTTTTCCTCCTTGCTCATCATATCCCGCTCGGAAAAGTCCCATCTCATCATGTCGTCATTCACCTCCAGATCCCAGGTGCCGTCATTCCAGAAGGACATGGTGGACTCAAACTCCGGCCCGATGGCGTCCAGGATCTTCTGCCTTGCCTCCGGCGGAACCTCCTGCCCCATGTTTTCGTACATTTCCGCGAGACCGTCGATCTTTGTGTAATAGAAGGGCCCCGTCCAGTCCAGGCTGTATCCGTCCTCGTCCAGAAAGGCGTTTAAGTCCGTGGCCTCCGGGTCCGGCGTGGCATCAGACGGGATATATTGGGAGACCATCTGCATGGCGGAGCCGCCGCTCATCAGGGCGTCAGCGGTGTGCAGGGCGCTGTCCGCATCCCCTGCTGCCTCTGCCTCTATGCCGCCTGCCTCATCGGAGGCTCCTCTGTCTTCACTGTCAGCTTTCTTCCCATCCTCTTCCTCCGCATCCCGATCCTCTTTGCCGCCCTTCTGATCCTCTTCCTCATCCTCTTCCTCATCCTCCTTATCCCTTGCGCTCTTCGGGGAAGCGGGCACATCATTCCAGCGGATCACGCTGAAGGCCGTGGTCCCCGCCAGGCCCAGAACAAGCAGAAGGATGATGAGGGTCTGCCATACCGATCTTTTCATGTGATTCTCCATTCCGGAGCGTTTGCAATGCGGCGGTCCAATTTCCCCCGGGACAATATGTGTCCCCTGAGAGAACGGATACGGAATCCGACGCCCGGCGGTCTGTGACGCTCCAGGTACAAACCCGCCGGCTGAAGCCGATGATCTTTTGCCGGCTCTTTCGCCTGCACAAAATGAGTATAAAAACCTAATATATATTCTATGATTTTTCAGACAAATTTGAAAGATGAAAATACAATTATTCCCGGTCTCATCCGGAACCATCCCACCTTTCACTGTACATTTTTCTTTCCTTTCGTTATAATGTGGGCTATGGAAAACAAGATCTCACAGGCGGTCATATTGGCGGGAGGCCGGGGCGAGCGCCTGCGCCCCTTTACGGATGAGCATCCCAAGCCGCTCTATCCCGTTCAGAAAGTTCCCTTTATCCGTTATCTCATTCAGCAGTGCAAAGAATTCGGGATCACCGAGATCCTTCTGCTTTTGGGCTATCTGGCTGAGCAGGTGGAGGAAGAGCTGGGGGACGGCTCGGCATTCGGCCTCCGCATCCTCTATGATGTCACCCCTCCGGAATACGACACCGGGGACCGTCTGGTCCACGCGAAGGAAGCGCTGAAGGAGGCTTTTCTTCTGCTGTACTGTGACAACTACTGCCCCATTGATTTCCCGAAGCTTACAGGCGATTATTTCGAAAACCACGCGGCGATCCAGCTTTCGGTATACACCAATAAGGACGGCTATACCAAAAACAATCTGAAGATATCTCCCGATTCGGAGCAGGTGCTGGTGTACGACAAGGCAAGGCAGACGGAAGGGCTCCTGGGGGTGGATATCGGCTATGCCGTCATCAGTAAGGCTGTGGTGGAATCCCTTCCGGAAATGCCCGGCAATTTCGCAAAGGCAAAATTTGAGGAGCTTGCGAAGGAAGGAAAGCTTTTTGCCACTTCCACGGACCACCGCTACTACTCCATCGGCTCCTTTGCAAGAATGCCTCTGACGGAGGATTTCTTCGCCCGGAAAAAGGCTGTGTTCCTGGACCGGGACGGGACTTTGAACGTGCGGCCGGAGGTGGCAAGGTATGTGACCTCCCCGGAGGATTTTGTCTGGCTTCCCGGAGCGAAGGAAGCGGTGAAGCTGTTAAACGATAATGGCTATCTGGTGTTTCTGATCAGCAACCAGTCCGGCATTGCAAGAGGCGCCATGACTCTGGAGGATCTTGCGGCAGTGAACGCCAAAATGGAGAAAGAGCTGAAGGAGGCCGGGGCCCATATCGATAAGATCTATTTCTGCCCCCATGGCTGGGACGATGGCTGCGACTGCAGAAAGCCGAAGCCCGGAATGCTCTATCAGGCCCAGCGGGAATTCTCCTTAAATCTTCCCGCGGACTGCGCCCTCTTCGGGGACGATCCCAGAGACGTGCAGGCAGGAGAGGCCGCCAATGTGCCCTCCGTGCTGATCACGGAGGAATACCCCATCCTGCAGGCAATTAAGGATTTCTTAGAAAAACAGGAAAGTACAAAATGATCATTTCGAAAACACCCTTAAGGGCCTCCCTTTTCGGCGGAGGCACCGACTTTGCGGACTACTACCACAATTCCCGCTACGGCTACGGCTCCGTGCTCTCCACCACCCTGGATATGCATGTGTACATCACCGTAAACAGGCGCTTTGACGACAAGATCCGGGTGGTGTACACCGGCAACGAGCTGGTGGACTCGGTGGATGAGGTGAAGCACAATATCATCCGGGAAGCCCTGAAGATCACCGGCGTCACAAAGGGCGTGGAGGTGGTCTACATGGCGGATATCCCCATGACAAACCTGGGCCTTGGCCTTGCCTCCTCCTCCGCTCTGGCGGTGGGGGTCTTAAACGCCCTGTACACCTTCAAAGGGGAATACCACTCCCCCAGGGAGCTGGCGTATCAGGCGGCCCATATCGAGATCGACTGCCTGGGCCAGCAGATCGGCATTCAGGATCAGTTTGCGGTGGCCTTCGGAGGCTTCAGACGGTATTTCTTTAACGCGGACGACACTGTGACCGTGATCCCGGCCTGCGCAGACCCGGAGCTGGTGGGAAGGCTGTCCGAGCGGCTCCATCTGTTCTACACCGGGGCACCCAGAGATTCCAGGCAGATCTTTAAGGAGCAGAAGGAGACCATCAAAAAAAGCAGGGAAGAGACTCTGGATCCTCTTGTGGAAGCGGTGGATGAGGCCATGGACTCCCTGAAAAAGGGAGATCTGGACCGGATCGGAACCCTTCTGGATGAGACCTGGCAGATCAAAAAACGCTTCGCTTCCGGCGTCAGCAATCCGGATATCGACGATATGTACGAGAAAGCCATCCGCGGCGGCGCCCTGGGGGGAAAGATCCTGGGGGCGGGAGGCGGCGGCTTCCTGATGACCTATATCCCTCCGGAACGGCTTTCCTCGGTGCGGGAAGCCTTAAAGGATTTCCGGGAGATCGATTTTAAAATGGATGCCCACGGCACCAGGATCATCTTTGC
>CAMNLO010000250.1 GCA_946543095.1 uncultured bacterium | reverse complement strand
GCACGAGACCAACCCCAAGGCCATCATCTGGAGCGCAAAGGATGAAAACTGGAGCGCATGGCCCAGTGACGGCGTCGTAGATGTCACCATGTACTATCCCTACGAGCTGTATGTATGCGGCTATAGCACGGACTACTCTGGATCCAAAACGGATACAGAGGGGAATCCCGAATACCTGGTGGAGGTGGTGACCCAGGAGATGTACAAGGGGATGCCGGGGAACGGCGGAGGGATGAATATGCGTATCGGGGAGGCTCCCGCCCCCGTCCCGGAGCCTGAGGAAAAGGAATACACGATGAAGGTGGACAGCTACGGCTTTGCCAACAGTGCGGATGCCTTCTTTTCCTCGGATGCCCTTCGGTCGGCAGCATCGGGAGGCGTTTATTCGGCCCCCATCGTGCGGCAGCTGATGAAGGATACGGATTATTCCCACCTCATCAATGGCCTTTCCTTTTCTGAGATCGCCTGGATCAACAGAACGCTGGGAGAGCAGTGGGGAGGCTTCTGCGAGGGAATGTCCATCACCAACGGTCTCTTTTTTGAGGAACGGCTGTCCTTTGGCAGCTACGGGGGAGGAAAATGCGCATACGATCTGGAAACCCCTGTAAAAAATGAGCGCCTGCTCAGGGCGATCCTCTATTATCATCTTCTGGGGAATGTCCGGGAGATCTCCGAGGGACTGCAGGGGGGCGGCGGCACCGGAGACTCCAACCAGGCTTGTCTCTCTTTGGTGGAGCAGCTGAAGGCCCATCCGGAGATCCCCTTAGTTGTGGGCTTTGACATGTATAAGACCAACAGCGATATCAAGGACGGTCATTCCATGCTGGCCTTTAAGGTGGAGGATCACCAGGGAGCCTACAAATATGACGTCAGTGTCTATGATCCGAATCTGCCGGAGAAGGCGCGCCACATGTATATCCGCTCCGACGGCGCAAGCAGGATGGTCTATCAGTCCTATTCCAGGATCAACGTGGCCGCAGCGGTCCCCGCTTCTCATTATTATGACTCCTCCATCACGTTTCCCTCTCTGACAAAGACGCAGAAGATCATTCAGACCAAGGGGGATGTGGAGATCACTGTAGAGGGGAAGAAGGCCCAGATCATCGGGCAGACGGTGACCGGGGATCTGAAGGTCACGGTGTCCCAGGAGAATGAGGGACGGGAGAAGGGAGCGAAGACCATCATTATCCACGACATTGATCCTGCAGCAGAGGTGGTCATCAAGCGCCTGGATGCCGCGGAGGTCTGCGTGAAGACAGACGACGGACTGATCTGCACGGCGGGGGCTCCCGGGGAAATGAGCATAAGCCCAGACGGGAGAGTGGAGGAGAATTCGGAAAACGGTGAGGCGGAGGTGTATGTTGGAATGGTTTCCGATGCCAACGGGGGAGATCTTCCCGGGACCATGGTGGAGGCTGCGGGCCGCATCGTCATCGTTCCCCATAAGGGCGGAGCCTCTGTGCAGACAGAGGATGATGAGGCAGACATCACCGCCTCCGGCCAGGACGGCAGCATTACCTTCAAGGACGCGGATGCCAGGGGAGGCCTGGATATTGATTCCGACGACGGGAGGGCATCCTTAACGACCCCCGACGGCTATGTGGTGGGCGAAGGGGATGCAAAGGAAGACGGAAACACCGAGCAGACCCTGCCTCCCGAAGCTGCACAGGAGCCCGGAGAGAATGAGGGGGATACCCATCTCGATTATGATTTTCCTGTTCCCGATCCGGATCCCGACCCCATCCCTTCCCCGGGCCGTACCTGGAGGGATGACGACACCACGGTCCCTACCGTGAAGGACAACGACAAGACCGGCTACACTCCCGAAAACTGGAGCTGGAAGGCCAAAGGCGAAGGCTACAAAAAGAAATACTTTACCTCCGGGAAGTATGTACGTAAGGGCGGGAGCGCCGTGATCTATCTGGACAGTGCCGATTCCGATGATGGCTTCTCCTATCAGCTCTTTGCCTTAGCGGACGGAGCCAAGACAAACGATCTCTATCTTCCCTCCGGGGATTCCGAGGAATCTTACACCTGGGCTGTAAAGGAAAGCAGCAGTGAAGCCTTTGACGAGGGCTATGCCGTGTATTTTACCTGTGACGGCAAGGGAAAGCTTGTCCTGGAGAGCAAATGGGACGCGGAGGACTATTATCAATACGCAGCCCCCGACGGAGACTATTACCTGGTGCGGGAGAAGAAGTGATTTGACCTGCGGGAGGATTATGCGTATAATACGAAATCAGGTTGTTTAATCGCCGCGTAGGCGGCATGAGGAGAAATGAGGAGGAAATTATGAAAAAAAGGATCGGTCTTGTAGTGTGCGCGGCCCTTATGGCGGCGGCCTTGTCCGCCTGCGGCGGGGCGACGGCAGCGCAGGATGCTTCGGGAAGCGCCGGAGAAGCAAAGGAGGAGGCTAAGGGTGAGGCTTCCGATAAGGCAGAGGAGAGCAGCCTTCCCGATGATGTGCCGGAGGTGGCTGACGGCGTTCTGACTGTGGGGTTTGACGCGGAATATCCCCCCTACGGCTATATGGATGACAACGGGGAATACACAGGCTTCGATCTGGAGCTGGCGGATGCCGTCTGCGCCAGATACGGCTGGAAGCTGGAGAAGAAGCCCATCAACTGGGATTCCAAGGACATGGAGCTGAATTCCGGTTCCATCGACTGCATCTGGAACGGCTTCACCATGAACGGCAGGGAAGAGGAGTACACCTTCTCCGTCCCCTATGTGGACAATTCCCAGGTCATCGTGGTGAGCAAGGATTCCGGCATCAAGGATCTTGCGGGACTTTCCGGAAAGATCGTGGGCGTTCAGGCTGCTTCCGCTGCCCTGGATCTTCTGAACGGGGATCAGAAGGCCCTTTCCGACACATTTGCTTCCTTAAACCAGTTCGCTGACTACAACACTGCCTTCACCGAGCTGCAGGCAGGGGCCCTGGATGCCCTGGCCATCGACGTGGGCGTGGCAAAATATCAGATCAATTCCAGAGGCGAGGGCTTTGTCATGCTGGATGAGACCTTAAACACCGAGCAGTATGCGGTGGGCTTCAAGAAGGGCGACGAGCCCATTGCGGATCTTGTAAACAACGCCCTCTGCGAGCTGGCTGTGGACGGGACCGTAAACAAGCTTGCGGAGAAATACGAGATCGCCGACATGGTGAGCCTCACCCCGGATGTTGCAAAGGGGATCCTGGGTCAGTAAAGCGGGAACACAATGTCACTTGCCGTTATTGTAATGCAACTCATCAGGGGCTTCGGGCAGACGCTTTTGATCTTCTGCCTGGTGCTCCTGTTTTCCCTTCCTCTGGGGATGGTGGTGTATTTCGGCAGAGCCAGCCGGTTTGCGCCGCTGTCCCTGTTTGTGAAGGTCTATATCTCCATCATGCGGGGGACTCCCCTGATGCTCCAGCTTCTGATCTGGTATTTCGGCCCCTTTTATCTCTGGGGCATGAATATCGGCGGAAACTATAAGTTCTTTGCCATTATCTTAGGCTGCTCCGTGAACTATGCCGCCTATTTCGCGGAGATCTACCGCTCCGGCATCGAATCCATGCCGAAAGGCCAGTACGAGGCGGCGGAGATCTTAGGCTACACAAAGGTCCAGACCTTTTTATTCATCAT
>CAMNLO010000249.1 GCA_946543095.1 uncultured bacterium | reverse complement strand
ATCTTTGAGAAGACCTACGAGTGCCCCGTATGCGGACACAAATTACCGTCTCTGACAGGCAGAACAGGCAAGTTCAGGCGCATTGATTCGGATCAGGATCTGCGGCCCATCTATGAACCCTATGATGCACTGAAGTATGATGTGGTGCTCTGCCCCTACTGCGGTTATGCGGATTTTCCCAAGACCTTTATGATCCTGTCGGATTTCCAGCGGAATGAGGTGCATGAGAAGATCTCCAAGACCTATGTACCCCAGCTGGATTTTCCGGATACCTACGATTATGATACGGCCTTTAAGAGATATCAGATGGCACTGGCCACGGCTATCGTTACAAAAGCGAAGATCAGTGCCCGGGCAAATATCTGCCTGAAGACCGGCTGGATCTTAAGAGGGCAGGCAGAGAGCCTGGATCCGGCTGCTCCCAATTATCATTCCAGGGTGGAGGCCTTAAAGCAAAAGGAATCCGAGTTCTTAAAGAACGCTCTGGAGGGCTTTATCCAGGCCCGTCAGAAGGAGCAGTCCCCCATCGCGGATATGGATGACACCACTCTGGATTTCCTGATCGGGGCCTTGTCCTTAAAGGAGGGCAAGCTGGAGGTGGCGTCCCAGATGGTGGCCAGGGTGCTCACGAACAAATCAGCCAGCAAGCGGGTCAAGGACAAGGCGCTGACCATGAAGGAGATGATCCTAGAGGTGATCAGGGCCAGAAAGACCCCGGGAAATGCGGGCTGAAGCATTCCGGGAAAATGCGTAGCTGTTCACGCATCAAAAAAGGAGAGGTTTCCCTCTCCTTTTTTTACTTTACAGCACCGGCACGGGGTGATTCCGCCGTGTCTGCACATAGGATCTTTGATCCAATGGGAAATCAGCTTATGCAGCTATCCTCAGCTTTCCGTCTTCCTGCCGTCGTCAGAGGACTCTTCCACGCTGTCCAAAGCGGCATCCAGATCCTTCACCGCATCGGCGGAGCCTTCTTCCTTCACTGCTTCAGAGGACTCTTCCTTCGCCGCATCGGCTGCGGCTTCCTCTGCGGGTGCTGTTTCATCAGCCTCCTCATAGACATCGTCCTCTTCGTAGTCCTCGTCATTTCCCAGGATCCCGCTGACCTTGTCCTTTGCCGCTTCGATGATGGGTGCGGCCTTTTCGATCAGGGGAGAAACCTTCTTGCTGGCGCTGTCAAACACCGGCGCCACCTTATCGATCACATCCCCGGCTTTTTCCTTCAGGGCTTCCCTGTCCAGGGTCACATACTTTCTGACCGGCGCTTCATCTTCCTCAAAGAAATCATCATCGCTGAAATCGTCAAAATCCTCGTCTTCCCCTTCTTCCGGCTGAGGATTCAAGCTGTTATTGAGGAAGTACCAGACTGCGCCTGCAGCGGCTCCAAACAGAAGTACCTTTACTAAACCTTTGCCCATGGATGTTCTCCTTTCTTACCAGACCCTCATTTGTCGGTCCCCATTTTCTATATCTTACCGCGAATCCGGGAAAATGAAAAGATGTTTTGGCAATGAATAATAAGTGGTACAATGATACAAAAACCTATGGAGGAATACTATGGAACAGCTTGCGATCAACGGCGGTACGCCTGTGCGCGAAAAGCCCCTGTCTTACGGACATCAATATATAGATGAGGAGGATATCGCTGCCGTAGCGGCGGTTTTGAAAAGCGATTTCCTGACCTGCGGTCCTCAGATCGGGGCCCTGGAAAAGAAGCTCTGCGAGCTGACGGGAGCGAAATACGCGGTGGTCTGCGCCAACGGGACGGCCGCCCTTCACATTGCGGTGCAGGCAGCGGGTTTAAAGGAGGGGGACGAGCTGATCACGACTCCCATGACCTTTGCCGCCTCCGCCAACTGTGCCCTTTACGTGGGCGCACGCCCGGTGTTTGCGGATATCGATCCCGACACCTGGAACATCGACCCGGAAAGGGTCCGGGCAGCGGTGACAGATAAGACCAAAGCCATTGTGGCCGTGGATTATACGGGACAGGCGGTGCGGCTGGATGAGCTGAAGGAGATCGCAGCGAAAGCCGGCGCCTGCCTGATCGAGGATGCGGCCCACGCCATCGGGACCCTATACAAGGGCCGTCCCATCGGCTCCATTGCGGATATGACTACCTTTTCCTTCCACCCCATCAAGACTGTGACCGGGGGGGAAGGAGGCGCTGTCCTGACGGATGATGAGGGGCTTTACAAGAAGCTCCTGCTGTTCCGCTCCCACGGCATCACCAGGGATCCCTCCCTGATGCAGCGTGTGAATAATGGCAACGATGGTGGAAGTGAGATCTTCGCCGGAGAATACGGTTCCGACTGTCCATGGTACTATGAGCAGGTGGCCCTGGGGGCGAATTACCGGATGACGGATATGCAGGCGGCGCTGGTAAGCAGCCAGCTGAATAAGCTGCAGCGGTTCAAGGCTAGGAGAAAAGAGATCGTGGACCGGTATAACGAAGCCTTCGGGGGGCAGCCGGGACTGATCATCCAGAAGGAGATCAAGGAGTCGGACACCGCAAGGCATCTGTATGTTCTGCGGTTTGACACGAAAACGCTGGGGCTTTCCCGGAAGGAGATCTTCCGGAGACTGTGGGCGGAGGGCGTCCACGGCAATGTGAACTATATCCCGGTGTACCGTCATCCGTATTATGAGGCGCTGGGCTATGAAAAGGGCCTTTGCCCCGTGGCGGAGAGCCTCTATGAGGAGATCATTTCCCTGCCCCTGTATTACGGGCTTGCCGACGGGGACGTGGAGGACGTGATCCGGGCGGTGTACAAGGTGATCGGGAAGAACTGAAGTTTGAAAGAAAACGCCGATACAACGGCAATGGAGGAAAAATGAGACTACTGGCCCTTTTCCCGGCACGGTCCGGGTCCAGGCGGATCCCCCGCAAAAACATCCGTGAATTCATGGGAGAGCCCATGCTGGCAAGACCCCTGAAGACTGCACTGGTCTCCGGGCTTTTTTCCACTGTCATGGTGAGCACGGACTCGGAGGAGATCGGAGAGCTGGCAAAGGGCTATGGCGCTGAAGTCCCCTTCCTGCGCTCGAAGGAGGCCTCCTCCGACACCGCCACCACGGACCGGGTCATAGAAGAGGTGATCTTAAAGTACCGCGAACTGGGAGAGGAGTTTGACGCCTTCTTCTGCATTTATCCCACGGCTGTCCTGCTGACTGACAGGATGCTGAGGGATGCGTATTCCCTGCTTTCGGAGCATGACTCCGTGATGCCTGTGGTGCGCTTTTCCTATCCGCCCCAGAGGGGGATCGTCATCCGGGAGGGGAGGGCGGCCTATGCTTATCCGGAATACAAAAATGCCCGTTCCCAGGATCTGGAAGCCCTCTACCACGATGCCGGGCTGTTTTACGGCTGCAGGACGGAGGCCTTTCTGAAGTACGGGACCACGGAGACCCCGGACACGGCGCCTCTGATCCTTTCCGAGACGGAGGTTCAGGACATCGACAATGAGACGGACCTGGAGCTGGCGGAGCTGAAGCTGAGACGGCGGGGGAACTGACGCGGAAGTGGGGTAGTGCCCGGGCGGGAGAATAGATTTGGAGTCCGGTTGAGAGGATGGATGCAGAGCCCGGCTGGGGGTTGGATGCAGAGTCCGGCTGGGAGGCCTGATGCAGAG
>CAMNLO010000248.1 GCA_946543095.1 uncultured bacterium | reverse complement strand
TGAAGCATTGAAAAAACAATGAGCCCAAGCCATGAGGAAGTATGAAAGAGGGACCCGGTTATGAAGATCACATTACGTCAGGCAGACTTTGACAGGATCTGCGCTCATGCCATAAAGAACGCTCCCGAGGAGGCCTGCGGCCTGATCGCGGGAGAAGACAGGGAGGATGGAGTAAGGGAGATCAAAAAGGTCTATCTTCTCACCAATATGGATCACACCGGGGAACATTTCACCATCGATCCCGGGGAACAGCTGAGGGCCGTTAAGGATATGCGCTCGGAGGGTTTAAAGCCTCTGGGAAACTGGCACTCCCACCCCGAGACCCCCTCCCGTCCTTCCGAGGAGGATAAGCGGCTGGCCAATGACAGGGGGGCCAGCTACCTGATTCTGTCTTTGATGGAGGAGAACCACCCGGTGTTGAACGCCTTTCATATTGAAACGACAAAGGAGGGGGAAAAGACGGTGCGGAAAGAGGAGCTTATGATCATCTGATCACAGAAGGGAGAAGAGAATGGCTGAGATCATTGCGGATGAAAAGGTAGATGTTACGGATGTGGTGTGCCCTGTGACCTTTGTAAAGACAAAGGTGGCGCTGGAGGAGCTTGAAGATGGGCAGATCCTTCAGGTGCATATCAATGACGGGGAACCGGTGCAGAACGTTCCGAGAAGCGTGAAGGAGGAAGGACATAAGATCTTAAAGCTCATCGACAACGGGGACGGGACCTGCGAACTGTATATTCAGAAGATCGGGGAATAAATAACCCGCAGAGCAGGAGATATTTCCGTAAACATATTGAGTCGAGAAATCGGCGAATGCCGTTTCTCGACGGAAGCTGATAATTGAAAAACGGACCGACAGGTCCGTTTTTCGTTGAGACTTAATTGTTTATCGAAACAATTAAGTCTCATCCGCCAGTCATATCCTCCGTGATCAGCGATTGCTGCGCCATCTGTGCTGCCAGGGCTGCCGCGGCCGCCTGTGCCGCCCGCTGGTCCAGCTCCGCCTGTTCCATGGCGATGACAGCGTCGTGGTTCGGATCCGCGTAGAAGGCGGCATCATGGTGGCAGTGGGTGGTGGGCTCTGTGGGCAGCACATTGCCGTCTGCGTCCACGGCGGTGGCTGAGGCTGCGGCAGAAGAGCCTCCTGTGACCTGGGCATCCAGAGCGTCTGTCATCTCCAGAACCCCTGAGGTCTTGAAGGGGCAGAATTCCGAAGCCGGCAGCATATCATACTGACAGACCATGCCGGCGTAATGCACATTGCAGGAGGCCGTGGGAACAGTCCCCTCGGCAAAGAGCTCCGATTTCAGATAGCCGTCGCACAGCCCGGAGATGCCGTGCCTGCCGGAACGGCGGCAGACCGTCCCCGTCACAATTCCGTCAGGCATTGTGAAGGAGGCCTCCGGGAGATCCATGTGGATCTGCTCCATGACCTTGCGCCACATGGTCTTGGCCAGATTTTTTTCCGGTTTGCTGGAAAGCTTCGCGTTGTTATCAAAGCCCGCCCAGGTGGTGGCGGTGTAATAGGGGGTGTAGCCGGCAAACCAGACATCATTGTAGTCGGAGGTGGTGCCGGTCTTGCCCGCGATGGAGATCTTGTTCGTG
This sequence comes from uncultured bacterium, assembly GCA_946543095.1. Classification (GTDB taxonomy): domain Bacteria; phylum Bacillota; class Clostridia; order Lachnospirales; family Lachnospiraceae; genus CAMNLO01. The sequence continues at coordinate 2,046 of CAMNLO010000248.1, read as the reverse complement.
ATGGCAGGGGCAAAGTTGCAGGCGGTCCCTGTTCCGTCGGACACCACATCCTCCATGGCGTCCGTCAGCAGGAATGCGGTCTGGGGCGTGATGACCTGGTGGGAATCCGGCTCCATGTTGTCCAGAATGATATTGCCGTCGTGATCCTCCACCTTTGTATAGAGCTTGGGCTTGATGTAGAGCCCCTCATTTGCGATGGCCGCGTAGGCCGCATTCAGCTCGATGTTGTAGACACCCTTTGTGATACCGCCCAGAGCCAGGGACTGCTGGATATCGGAGAATACCACCCCATTGATGGTCTCATGGTCCACCAGAGTCGTAAAGCCGAAGTTCAGCAGATAGTCGTAGCCCAGCTGGGGGGTGATCTGGGTCAGGGTCTTCACCGTGACCACATTTAAGGAATCCCGGATGCCGTCCCTTAAGGAGCAGATGCCCCGGTAGGAATTCTTGCCGTACCAGTTGGCCACTGGCTTGCCTCCCGCATAGGAGAAGGGAGCGTCGTTCTGGACAGAGGCCAGGGTCAGGCCTGCGGCGTCCAGGGCCGGGGCATAGGTGGAGACCACCTTGAAGGTGCTCCCGGGCTGGCGATAGCAGTTGGTGGCCCTGTTCAGGGTTCTGGAGGCGGTCTTTTCCCCGCGGCCTCCCTCCATGGCCACCACGGCGCCGGTGTGCTGATCCGCCACAGTCAGGCTCACCTGGGGCTGGGGGGTCACGGAAATGTCCTCCGCCACGATCTCATCCGAAGGCGTAAGGATGTCCGTCTTGAAATTCGCGATGCCCTCGTCCACAGCTTCCTGTGAGGTGAAGAGCATATTGAAGCTCTTGTTCTCTTCCTTGAAATGACGCTCAAACATTTCAGAGCTGTAGTTATGTAATTCTCCGTTCTGATCCCGGACCGTCAGGGCGTAATCCAGCTTCCACTTGGTCCCCTCCGGATAATTCTCCTCATTCATGAAGACATCGTCGCAGATTTTCTGAATGTCGGGGTCCTGGGTGGAGTAGATCTTTAAACCGCCGCTGTAGAGCAGGGTATAGGCCTGGGTGTCGGTGTAGCCTGCGGCCACCAGGTCCTCCAGCAGATCATCCGTCAAGGCATCCACAAAATAGGAATTGATGGTGTCGTCTCCGGTCTCCTGGTTCACCACCTGGATCCGGGAATAGACATCATCCGCCATGGCGGCGTCAAATTCCTCCTGGGTGATGAATTCGTGCTCCAGCATATTCCGCAGGGTCTTGTCCCTTCTTTCCTTATTCTTTTCGGGATGGGAAATGGGATTATTGGCAGAGGGGTTCTGGGTGATCCCCGCGATGACGGCGCATTCCGAAAGGGTCAGGTTCTTCACGGGCTTATTGAAATAGCGCAGGGAAGCAGCCTGGACTCCCAGAGTGTTCTGCCCCAGGTTAATGGTGTTCATATAGTTAAGAAGGATCTCATCCTTGCTCATGACCTTTTCCAGCTGGATGGCCAGATACTGCTCCTGGATCTTACGCTTGATGCTCTCGATCTGGGTCTCATTGGTCCAGCCCAGGAATACGGAGTTTTTCAGCAGCTGCTGTGTGATGGTGGAAGCTCCCTGGGAAAGGGAACGGTTCTGCACCGCCACAAAGCCCGCCCGGAGGATCCCCTTAATGTCGATGCCGTTGTGGTCATAGAAGCGCTCGTCCTCAATGGCCACAAAGGCGTTGGCCAGGTTCCGGGGGATCATATCCATGGACACCGGGATCCGGTTGGAGTCCGTGGCCACCAGCTTTGCGATCTGATTGCCCTTGGTGTCATAAACAAAGGTAGAAAAGCCCGTAGGGGTAACGTCGATGTTCTCGATGGAGGGGGCTGTTTCCAGAATGCCCTTGAAGACGCCGAAGCCCAGGCTTGCGCCGATGACGCCTGCGGAGATGCAGCACAGAAAGGCCAGCGCGATGGCGTTGACCACGATCTTGCGTCCCAGCTTCTCGATGGGGGAGCGGAGCTCTCTCTGTTTTCTCAGTATTCCTGCCTGTGAATAGTCCATAACTAAATGTGTATTATATCACATGTTTTCAATATGC
>CAMNLO010000247.1 GCA_946543095.1 uncultured bacterium | reverse complement strand
TGCAAAAAGAAGGCAAGTCCTATGATGTCTGTGTGGCCATCGGTCCCATGATCATGATGAAGTTTGTCTGCCAGCTGACAAAGAAGCTTCAGATCCCCACCATCGTCAGCTTAAATCCCATTATGGTGGACGGCACGGGAATGTGCGGCGCTTGCCGCTGCAGCGTGGACGGTAAGGTGAAATTCGCCTGTGTGGACGGACCGGAATTCGACGGGCATAAGGTGGATTTCGACCTGGCAATGAGACGCCAGAGGATGTATCTGGAACAGGAGAGGAAATAGCGTGAAGCATCGCATGAATGCTTGTCATAGAGGATTATCAATATGGACATCATGAAAAAAGTCCCGGTGAGGGAGCAGGAGCCCGCAGTCAGAGCAAGGAATTTTGAAGAGGTCTGTCTGGGCTACGATAAAGAAGAAGCCATGGCAGAGGCATCCAGATGCTTAAGCTGCAAGAACGCGAAATGCATCGAGGGCTGCCCCGTTTCCATCAATATCCCGGGCTTTATCGCAGAATTGAAGGAAGGCAATGTGGAGGGGGCTTATGAGGTGCTTTCCCGGTCCACGGCCCTGCCTGCGGTGTGCGGAAGAGTCTGTCCCCAGGAGAGCCAGTGCGAGGGAAAATGCATCCGGGGGATCAAGGGAGAGCCGGTGTCCATCGGAAAGCTGGAGCGGTTTACGGCGGATGCCGCCAGGGAAGCCGGGATCACGCCAAAGGGGGCTGACAGCAATAACGGAAAGAAGGTGGCCATCATCGGCTCCGGCCCTGCGGGACTGACCTGCGCGGGAGAACTGGCAAAGCTTGGGTATGAGGTGAAGATCTTCGAAGCCCTCCATGAAGCCGGCGGCGTTTTGACCTACGGGATCCCGGAATTCCGTCTGCCGAAGGAAAAGGTGGTGCGAAAGGAGATCGAAAACGTGAAGGCCCTGGGGGTCCGGATCGAGACCGACTGCGTGGTGGGCAAATCCGTCACCATCGACGATCTGCTGACCAAGGAAGGGTTTGATGCTGTGTTTGTGGGCTCCGGCGCCGGACTTCCCAGATTCATGGGGATCCCCGGTGAGCAGGCCAACGGTGTCTTCTCCGCCAACGAATATCTGACCCGCTCCAATCTGATGAAGGCATTCCGTCCGGATTCCAGGACCCCCATCATGGTCGGAAAAAAGACCGTGGTGGTAGGCGGCGGCAATGTGGCCATGGATGCCGCAAGGACCGCTCTGCGCCTTGGAAGCGAGGTCACCATCGTCTACAGGAGAAGCGAAGCGGAGCTGCCTGCCAGAGCGGAAGAGGTGCATCACGCAAAGGAAGAGGGAATCCGGTTTGATCTGTTGACAAATCCCGTGGAGATACATGAAAATGAAGAGGGCTGGGTAACGGGCATCACCTGCATCCGCATGGAGCTGGGAGAGCCGGATGCCTCCGGCAGAAGAAGACCCGTGGAGATCCCGGGATCAGAGTTCACCATCGAAGCGGACACGGTGATCATGGCCCTGGGAACCTCCCCGAATCCCCTGATCGCATCCACCACCGGAGGCCTGGATACGGACCGTCACGGCTGTATCATGGCGAAGGAGGAGAACGGCGAGACCACAAAGCAGGCAGTGTATGCCGGAGGAGATGCCGTGACCGGCGCCGCCACTGTGATCCTGGCCATGGGAGCCGGAAAATCCGCTGCCCGGGGGATCCATGAGTTCCTCTCGGGGAAAGCCTGAAAACACTCCGCTGAGATGAAGATCACAATACTCTCCGTGGGAAAGCTGAAGGAGGCCTTCTTCCGGGATGCCGTTTCGGAATACGCAAAACGGCTTCAGGCGTATGCGGAGCTGGAGCTGATGGAGGTAAAGGATGAACCTTCTCCGGAGCACTACTCCGCTTCCGAGCGGGAGCTGGTGTTAAAAAAGGAGGGGGAGAGGATCCTGGAGAGGCTTCCGGAGAATGCCTGCATCGTGATCCTTGCCATCAATGGAAAGCGATTCACTTCAGAGGCCTTCGCGAAGCATCTGGATGAGCTGATGCTTATGGGAAATTCCCATTTCTGCTTTGTGATCGGAGGGTCTTTGGGGCTTTCGGAGGAGGTGGTGAGAAAGGGAAGGCTTCTTCTCAGCTTTTCCGATTTTACCTTTCCCCATCAGCTGATGCGGGTGGTGCTTTTGGAGCAGCTGTATCGCGCCATGAAGATCCGGAAGGGAGAGCCGTACCATAAGTAACGCATATTCGGAACAACTGAATGTAGAGCTGGGGAGAGAGACCCTGACCCAGATCTTCGGCTCCGGAGACATTTACCTGAAGCAAATAGAAAACGCCTTCGGTGTCAGAGTCTTTGACCGCAACGGCAGCATCCGTTTTACTGGGGAGCCCGGCAATATCAGACAGGCCAGGGAGCTGTTTATGAATCTGGCAAAGGCTGCGGAGCAGGGAAAGCAGCTGGATGAACAGACCATGAATTATGCCATTGCCATGGAAAAGGAACATCAGGGGGATGTGATCACGAAGCTGGACGACGCAGTGATCTGTCACACTACCTCCGGGAAACCCATTGCACCAAAGACAATGGGGCAAAAGAAATATGTTGACGCCATAAAGAACAACATGATCGTCTTCGGTCTTGGGCCTGCGGGGACGGGAAAGACCTATCTTGCCATGGCCATGGCCATCACCGCCTTCAAAAAAGAAGAGGTGAACCGGATCATCCTGACAAGACCCGCCATCGAGGCCGGAGAAAAACTGGGATTTCTGCCGGGAGATCTGCAGAGCAAGGTGGATCCCTATTTAAGGCCCCTGTATGATGCCCTGTATCAGATCATGGGCCAGGAGAGCTTCCAGAGGAATATGGAAAAGGGTGCGATTGAGGTGGCGCCCCTTGCCTATATGAGAGGCCGGACCCTGGACAATGCCTATATCATACTGGATGAAGCCCAGAATACCACCCCTGCACAGATGAAGATGTTTCTTACCAGGATCGGCTTCGGGTCCAAGGCCATAATTACAGGGGATATGACCCAGAAGGATCTGGCCCCGGATATGAAGTCCGGTCTGGATATCGCATTAAAGGTGTTAAAGAGAGTGCAGGGCATCGAATTCTGCATGCTTTCCAGCAGGGATGTGGTGAGGCATCCCCTGGTGCAGAAGATCGTGGATGCCTACGAAGCCTATGAAAATGCGCAGCAGATAAGAAAGCAGCGCAGGGAAAGGGAAAAGCGTTGAGCGTTTTTCTGGAATTTGAGGATGAAGAGCAGGAATGGCCCTTTGATTTTTCTCCCCGGGAGGTTGCGGAGGCCGTTTCCGGGTCCGTTCTGGAACAGGAAGGGGTTTCGGTTCCCTGTGAAGTGAATCTTCTGATCACGGATGGAGAGGGGATCCGCTCCCTGAACCGGGAATTCCGTTCCCTGGACAGGGAAACGGACGTACTTTCCTTCCCGGCCCTTGCGTTTGAAACGCCGGGAGAGCTTCCGGAGCTGTCAGATCCTGCCCTTCGGGATCCGGAGACCGGCAATCTGATGCTGGGGGATATCGCCATCTGCCTGGAAAGGATCCGCTCCCAGGCAAAAGCATACGGCCATTCGGAAAAGCGGGAGTTTGCGTTTTTGATTGCTCACAGCATGCTGCATCTTCTGGGCTATGACCATGAAAGCGAAGAGGATGCAAAAGTCATGG
>CAMNLO010000246.1 GCA_946543095.1 uncultured bacterium | reverse complement strand
AAGCTTCAGCTCGCGATTTGTGCCGGAGCGTCACAAATCGCCTGATGGCAGATCCGAATCTGATATTCGGATCGCCCCGTCGCTTACGCTCCGGGATGAGGGATACTATGGCAAACCAATATGATGCACTGAAACTTGAAAACCAGCTCTGCTTTCCGCTGTATGCCTGCGCAAAGGGCATCGTTCAGAAGTACAAGGAATTTCTGGATCCGCTGGATCTGACCTACACCCAGTATATTACCATGCTGGTGCTCTGGGAGAAGGGCAGGCAGAGTGTGAAGGAGCTGGGAGACCTCCTGTATCTGGACAGCGGGACCTTAACCCCTGTATTAAAAAAGCTGGAGGGGAAGGGATATGTGAAGCGGGAGAGAAATCCTCAGGATGAAAGGATCCTGTATGTGTCCCTCACAAGACAGGGCGAAATGCTGAGAAACAGAGCAGTGAACGTGCCGGATTCCATTGGGAAATGCGTGAACCTAAGTCCGGAGGAGGCACAGACGCTCTACAGGCTTTTGTATAAGATCCTGGAGAATGCCTGAGTACTAAGAGGGCGATGGGCGGTATGAAAAACTCGGAGCGCTATTTTGAGAATCGGGATTGTAAGTATTATCCCTGCCATAAGGGGATAGAGGAAATGAACTGCATGTTCTGCTACTGCCCGCTGTACTTAAGGGAGCATTGTCCCGGGACTCCCCGGTACAAGGAAAAGGAGGGCAGGCGGATCAAGATCTGCACGGATTGTGTTTTTCCCCACAAACCGGAGCATTATGATATAATAGTAAAGCTGTTAAGAGAAGGCGCCTAGGCGCCTTACTCTTTTTTGATAATCAGCATTCCCGGGGATTATTTATAACGAATGAAATCAATTCGTATAGGATATCCTCGTTCAGAGAATCACTGCGTGTTTGAGAAGGCTCAAACCGCAATTGCTTTCTTCGCCTGCTGTAACTCCACATTCTTCACTGCTGGAACTGCGGTATATGATTTGCGCGGCGAAAGAAAGCGTAAAGCGGTTTCGTGACAATTCATAACGGGCGATTTCGAAAGGAGATCCATGCGTCCAAGAGAACTGGATATGCTGCACGGCCCGCTGGCGGGCAAGATCCTGATCTTTGCGGTTCCCCTGATGATCACCGGCGTATTGCAGCTGTTATTTAATGCGACCGATATCATCGTGGTGGGCAGATATGTGGGGCCTGAGTCTTTGGCGGCAGTGGGGGCCACCAATTCTCTCGTGAATTTCTATGTCAATTCCATCATCGGCATCTCCGTGGGGGTGAATGTGCTGGTGGCCCATGAGCTGGGGGCCGGCAACATGAAGCAGGTGAAGCTGGCGGTGCACACAGGAGCCCTGTTTTCCATCTTTCTGGGTCTGGCGCTGGGGGTCATCGGTTTTGCCGCGTCGTTCGCGATCCTTCAGGCCATGAATACCCCCTCCGATATCATCGGTCTTTCCACCCTGTATCTGCGGATCTATTGTCTCGGGGTTCCGTTTCAGTCGATCTATAATGTCTGTGCGGCGATCCTCAGGGCAAAGGGAGATACAGAACGTCCGTTATTATTCCTGCTCTTCAGCGGGATCCTGAACGTGTGCCTGAATCTTTTGTTTGTGACCCAATTTGGCATGAATGTGGCGGGAGTGGCCCTGGCCACAGTCATCTCCCAGTTTGTCAGCATGGTGCTGATCGTGAGATGCCTCTTAAGGGAAAAGGAGCCCATTCAGCTGTCTCTCACAGAGCTGAGGATGGACCGGAGCAGTTTAAGACGCATCCTTCGCATCGGGATCCCCTCCGCGGTTCAGGGCATGCTGTTTTCTTTTTCCAATCTGGTGATCCAGAAGACGGTGAACAGCTTTGGCTCCGTGGTGGTGGCGGGCAATTCCGCGGCCATGAGCATCGAGGTTTTTGTCTATGCCTGCATGAACGCCATCACCCAGGCGGCCCAGACCTTCGTGTCCCAGAACTTTGGCGCCCGGGAGTTCGACAGGGTAGAGCGGACCAGGAAGCTCTGCCTGTTCTGGACTGTTGTATTCGGCCTGGTGCTGGGCAATATCGTCTATTATTTCGGCAGCAGCCTCTGCGGCATATATGCTACGGAGCCTGCGGTTATCGCAGCCGGGGTCACAAGGCTGAAATACATGACTACGGTGTACTTCACCTGCGGCACCATGGAGGTCATGGCGGGTGTCCTCAGGGGCATCGGATTGTCTGTGGTTCCCATGATCACAAGCTTTATGGGAGCCTGTGTCTTCAGACTGATCTGGGTCGCCTTAGCCTTTCCCTTAAATCCCGTGATCGAAAATCTCTACATTTCTTATCTCATCAGCTGGGTCCTGACGACCCTGGCCCACAGGGTCATCTGGCATTTTGCCTGGAAGAAAGCCAGAAAGTAGCAAAACACATCGGAACTGTACAATGAAAAAAGGAGGTGGGTCATGATCTACAAGGAGTTTCAGGGAATGAAGCTGTCGGCCCTCGGAATGGGCAACATGAGGCTGCCGGTGATCGGCGGCGATGACAGCCGGATCGACAAAGACGCGGCGCGGGAAATGATACGCTTCAGTATGGAATCCGGCATCAACTACTATGACACTGCATTCGGATATCATGGGGGCAATTCCGAGCTTGTGGTAGGTGAGCTGTTACAGGACTATGACAGGTTGTCATTCTATCTGGCCTCCAAATTCCCGGGGTATGACCTTTCCAATATGCCAAAGGTAAAGGAAATATTTGAACGCCAGCTGGAGAAATGCCGTGTGGACTATTTTGATTTCTATTTGTTCCACAATGTGTGCGAAATGAACATCGAGCAGTATCTGGATCCGAAATACGGGATCCATGATTATCTGATGGAGCAGAAAAAGAACGGAAGGATCAGGCATCTGGGATTTTCCACTCATGGCGACATCGCCTGCATGACCCGTTTCCTGGAAGCCTATGGGAAGGACATGGAATTCTGCCAGATCGAGCTGAATTATTTCGATTACAGATTTCAGGATGCAAAAGGGAAGGTGGAGCTTCTGAAGAAGTGGGATCTCCCGATCTGGGTCATGGAGCCGGTAAGAGGCGGCCAGCTTGCCGCGCTGTCCGAGGAAAACGCGGCAAAGCTGAAGGCAGCCAGACCGGATGAGGAGGTGCCTGCCTGGGCCTTCCGGTTTTTACAGACCATTCCGGAGGTTAAGGTCACGCTTTCCGGCATGTCCGATCTGGAGCAGCTGAAGGCCAATGTCAGGACCTATGAGACGGAAAAGCCTTTGAATGACGAGGAAATGTCCATGCTCCTTGGCATAGCGGATGAGATGATCGACAGGACCACCGTGCCCTGTACCGGCTGTCATTATTGTGTGCCCCATTGTCCTAAGGGCCTGGACATCCCGTTTCTGCTGAAGCTGTACAATGAAGCAAGCGTTGCCGGCTCGGGTGTTTTCATTGCCCCCATGGCCCTTGCCTCCGTTGACAGTGATAAGCAGCCGGAATGCTGCATCTCCTGCCACAGCTGCGAGAAGGTATGCCCCCAGGGTATACACATTCCGGAGCATCTGAGTAAGTTTGCCGCCAAAATGGGCAGGCAATCGCAGTGAAAGCCTGAGGGCGGAAAGGAAGAACAATGGCAAAGGAAGCACCCTTCTCGGAGGATGAGATCGCGCAGCTGAAGCTG
>CAMNLO010000245.1 GCA_946543095.1 uncultured bacterium | reverse complement strand
GCCGACAAAGCCTACGGCACCAGCCGAGTGTCTGAAAAAGCTTCGCTTACCATAAACTCCTTCAAGTAAAAAGCACTCCTCTGATTATACTCCAGAGGAGTGCTTTTTACAAATCGAAGGCATTCTTCAGACCGGATCGGGAGATAATCTCCCTGATCAGGCAAGGGCTTCCCGAAGCTGGGCGGGAGTCCTTGGATAGAGGGATTTATCCGGCGCCAGTCCTTTTTCGGAAAGGATCTCATACACATCCAGCATGGTGGGTCTCTTCAGGCTGGCCCTGTTTAAGATCTCCTCGTTTTTGAATACATTTAAGGGCGTGTCGTCCGCGATGATCTTCCCCGCGCAGAACACGATGGCCCTGTTGGTCCAACGGTATGCGAAATCCACGTCATGGGTGGAGATCAGCATGGTCTTCCCCTCATTTTCCAGTTTGTTTAAGACCTCCTCCAGCATGGCGGCGTTCAGTGGATCCAGCGCCGCTGTGGGCTCGTCAAAAACGATGACATCGGATTTCATGGCGATGATATCCGCGATGCTGACCCGTTTCTTTTCCCCGCCGCTTAAATAGTGGGGAGGCCTTTCCCTGTAGCTTGAGATATTCATGTATTCCAGGGCCTCGTCCACCCGCTTTTCTACCTCCTCCATGGAAAGCTTCAGATTCATGGGGCCGAAGCTCACCTCCTCCTCCACTGTGGAGGCGATGATCTGATTGTCCGCATCCTGGAACACGATACCGATGGCCCGTCTTAAATCGTTCAGATTCCTTTTCGTGATCAGGGTGTTCTTATAATAGATCTCGCCGGCATGAGGGGTCAGCACCCCGTTCAGGTTCAGGAAAAAGGTGGATTTCCCCGCTCCGTTGGAACCGATGACGGCGATCTTCTCTCCGGGATAGATATCCAGATCGATCCCGTTTAAAGCCATTTTCTCATCATTGTATGCGTAGCGCAGATCTCTTATCTTAATGATCGGTTCAGCCATCTCTTTGTTTCTCCTTATACAACCGGCGGTATCCTGCAGGCAAAAAACACTCCGCACATCAGAAGGATATAGGAACAGCCCAGCAGGATCTGCTCCGCATCCAGCGCCTTCTTTCTTTCCAGAAACAAAAGCTCCCCGTTATAGCCTCTGGAGATCAGCGCATCATAGTAGGCATTCGCTTTCTTCAAAGACACCACCAAAAGGTTGCTGGCGGTTCCGCTGAAGGATTTGACAGCGGTCTTAAAATCCACATAACCCAGTCTGGATTCCGCGGAATCCTTCATCTTCCTCTGGGTCTCCATGATCACAAAAATGTATCTGTAGATCATACTCATCAGCTCCACAAACAGCTTCGGCACATGGACCTTTCGCATCACCGAGATGATCTCTCCGGAGGGAGTGCTCAAGGTCATCAGATACAGCGCCGACACCGCCCCCATGGCTTTCAGCATCAGATTCGCCATCTTCATCAAGCTCTCTTTGGAGGTGTAGATGTAAAAGAAAAAGAGATGGAGATTGTACTCTCCCATGGGTTCACGGGAAAAGCCTATGGCAATGGTGATGGAACCCACGATCACGAATACGATGGGGATCGTAAGGGTGGAAAAATACTGATGAAACGGGATCTTTCCCCTGTAGACGATAAGAAATCCCATGGTGATCAGGACAAACAGGGAAACATAAATGGAATTAAACAGGATGCACAGGATCAGCACCAGCAGGGAAAAGAACACCTTAAATGCCGGATTCCATCCCCGCATGGCTGAGATATACGCATAGTAGTCGATGGAGAAAACGCCGCTTGAGTGGTCGTGCTTCAGTTTCCCGAAACCATGACCATGGCCGGAATGGCCATGGCATGGATCCTCGTGGGAATGATCATGGGAGTGTGCAAGCCGCTCTCTTCTTTCATGCAGCTTCTTTGCTCCCAGAAGTACTACAAGAAGCATGGCCAGGATGCAGGCGATCAAAAACACGATCAGGTTTTGATATTGCATTCGCGAACCCTTCCTTCAGCCATACTGAAAATCCTACTTTGCTTCCGCCTCCGTCTCCTTCTTATGTCTCTCTACGAATCTGCCGATAAAGAAGGCGATGATGCCGACGCCGATCCCTGTCTGCACACAGAACAGAAGGCTTTCGATCTCACCGGGAAGCTCTCCGCCGATGGCGGATTCCAGAACAGGCTCGAACCAGGGCTCATATTCCGTCCCGGTGATCTCAGCCACCATTTCGCTTCCTGCGTCATCGGAGCCGCCGAATTCCGCCTTGCCGCCGATCACAAGGAAGGGAACCACTGCGATCAGGATCGCTATGATGATCAGCCCGATGATCACTCCGTTATTGTTCTTTTTTGCCGTTTCCTGCATGATTCACCTCCTTATGCCTTCTGGGATCCGTTTAAGAATCCGATGTCTGTAAGCTCCGAGCTGGCGTAAGACTCCAGACCAAGGATAATGGCGGAAGTCAGAAGCCCTTCAACAACAGCAAGGGGAACCTGGGTGGGGGCAAAAACCCCGAGAAATTTCACCAGGGATGCTGCGACACCACCATCCTGGGAGGGATAGGCAATGGCCAGCTGGAAGGCGGTGACGCAATAGGTGAACAGATCACCGATGGCAGCGGCAAAGAACACGCTGACCCCCTTCTTGACCCCGGCCTTATCCAGCCCCTTGTAGATCAGCCAGGAAACGATGGGGCCTGCAATGGCCATGGAAAAGGTGTTTGCGCCGAGAGTGGTCAGGCCGCCGTGGGCTAACAGGATGGCCTGGAACAAAAGGACGATGACCCCCAGAATGCTGACGGCGGTGGGCCCAAAGAGGATCGCCGCAAGACCGGTCCCCGTCATGTGGGAGCAGCTACCGGTCACGGACGGGATCTTCAGGGATGAGAGCACAAAGATAAAGGCTCCGGAGATCGCCAGAATGGAAATGGATTTCCCATGGGCTTCCACGTTCTTCTTAATGGAATTAAATCCCAGGACCCAGAAGGGGATGCACACCGCAAACCAGCATACACTCATGGTCACGGGCAGATATCCCTCCATGATGTGCATGCCGTATGAAACAGGCGACACTGCAAAAGCACCCAGCAGGACGCACATCAATAGAAACAGTCTTTTTTGTCTCTTCGTCATTTCATTTCCTCCTTGAATTTCTTCCATTTAGAACTGACCCGGTATAATCTGAACCTAATGGAAATGAGACATTGCGCAAAATGCGCATTTTCGAGGCATTTTTGCCTTAACGTGTTTCGTTTATTATAAAGCATCATAACACATTGTCAATGTGCTAATTGTAACATTTTTATGAAAAGAACAAATGTATGATTTGTGAAATAAAATGGAGGCGCCGAACAGTCAGCGCCTCCCGAAAATGCTTTTGGATCCTGCGGATTATTTCTTTGCCACGTATTTTCTGATATCCAGGGAGATGGCGATGTAGATGATCACGCCAAGGGCGATCCACTGGGCGTTGGCATCCACCCCAAGGAACTGCAGCGCCGCCTTCAGCAGCTCGAAGACGCACACACCGATGATGGCGCTGGAGACCTTGCCCCGGCCGCCGGTAACGGAGACGCCGCCGATGGTGCAGGCCGCGATGGCTTCCATCTCATACCCAAGTCCTAAGTTAACGGAAGCACCGCCGGATTTCGCTCCCAGCATAAAGCCCGCCAGGCCG
>CAMNLO010000244.1 GCA_946543095.1 uncultured bacterium | reverse complement strand
CTTTTCGTACTGATAGACCGCTTCCGCAAGGATCGCAAGATATTCCTCGTTGTCAGCGAACTTCTCTTCCAGCTTCGCGGTGATATTTCTGATGTTCTCTTCCCGGACCTGCTTCTCGTCGGTGAACACCGCTGCTTCCATCTCGGCGGGGGAAACCACCTCCTGCATGGCGGCAAACAGCTCCTCCGGCACAGCGCAGGACTCGTAATCCCTCTTTTTCTTGCCGCACTCTGCAACGATCCTGTCGATCCACTCGATGATGGTCAGGTTCACGGCGTGGCACTTGTAGATGGCCTCCAGCATCTTCTCGTCCGGGATCTCATTGGCGCCGGCTTCGATCATGATGACCTTTTCTCTGGTGGAGGCCACGGTGAGCTTCAGATCGCCCTTGTCCCACTGCACCTGGGAGGGATTCACGATGAACTCCCCGTCCACCATGCCCATCTGGGTCATGGCGCAGGGGCCGTCAAAGGGGATCTCGGAGATGCTGGAAGCAATGGAGGCGCCCAGCATGGCCACAAGCTCCGGCCTGCAGTCGGGATCCACGCTCATCACCAGGCACTCCAGGGTCACGTCATTGCGATAGTCCTTGGGAAACAGGGGGCGCATGGGGCGGTCGATGACGCGGCTGGTTAAGATCGCGTTCTCCGTAGGCTTGCCCTCCCTCTTATTGAAGCCGCCGGGGAGCTTGCCCGCAGCGTACTGCTTCTCCGTGTACTCCACGGAAAGGGGAAAGAAATCAATGCCGTCCCTGGGCTTCTCCGAGGTGGTGGCAAAGCAGGCTACCGTAGTGTCGTTGTAGTGCATGAACGCGCAGCCCCCGGCCTGGGCACCGACTCTGCCGATGTCCACAGAAAGGGTCTTGCCCGCAAGTTCCAATGAATATGTCTTATAACTCATTTAAATTATCCTTTTCCTCTCTCATCTTTTTCGTCTCGTCTCCCGGCCGGTCAGTGCATCCGACCCGGCCGCGGGCTGCCGCCCCTTCCTTATCTTCTGATGCCAAGCTTTTCGATCAGGGCACGGTATCCCTGCAGATCCGTTCTCATCATGTAGTCCAGAAGGCCTCTTCTCTTACCGATCATCTTATACATACCTCTTCTGGAATGATGGTCCTTGGGATTTGCCTTCAGATGCTCGGTGAGCTCGGAGATCCTGGCACTGAGAATAGCGATCTGCACTTCCGGGGAGCCCGTATCCCCTTCTTTTCTGCCATACTGTTCAATGATTGCGGTTTTCTTTTCTTTCTTGATCATGTTCTTTCTCCTTTACAAGATTGTGATAACCGGATCCGGCAGAACCCAGGTCCGGCCGGAGTACCGGGATCCGCGTCCTGCTAAAGTGATTCAAGTGCTGTGTTTTTCCGCTGTTTCCGTATAAAACGCGGACACACCGCAACAGTATAGCATTGCGGTGTGTTAAAGTAAAGAAAATTCTTTTTTCTATGGGGGTTAATCCATCCTGCCCTGGATATGCTTGCCGGAAAGCCTGGCCATGGCTCTGGCCAGAGCCGCCTGGGACTGCTGGTATTCCTCGATGCTCTTCTTCTGGCGGATCTCCTCCTTCGCCTGCTCCATGGCGATCCTGGCCCGCTTCTCATCAATGTCTTCCGGCCGTTCCGCGAAGTTCACCAGGATCGTGGCCTTATTGCCCCGCATCATGGCAATGCCCCGGCCCGTGACCACATAGATGTGCTCCTGCCCTTCCTCGATGTCAAAATGGGTGGTGCCCGGGATCATGCACAAAACGATATCGTCATGGTGGGCCCTGATGCCGAAATACCCGTCTGTTACGGGGATCACCAGGTTCACGGCCTTTCCTCTGTAAAACAGATGATCGCTTGCCAGGATCTCCAGTTCAAAATTCTTGTCCATGAGTTATGTAAACCACTCCTCTGAAAGGCTTACTGTCCCTGCCCTTCTCCCTTCATCTTTGCTGCCGCTTCCTTCACATCCTCAATGGTTCCCACATTAAAGAAGGCGTTTTCCGGGTAGTCGTCCATTTCCCCGTTCACAATCGCCCGGAAGCTTCTCACCGTATCCCTTAAGGAGACGTATTTCCCGGGGATCCCGGTGAAATTCTCCGCCACATGGAAGGGCTGGGAGAGGAATTTCATGATCTTTCTGGCCCGGTATACCGTGGCCTTGTCCTTCTCCGAAAGCTCGTCCATTCCCAGGATGGCGATGATATCCTGCAGCTCCTTGTATTTCTGGAGGATCTCCTGGACGGCTCTGGCGGTTTCGTAGTGCTCCTTCCCCACGATCTCGGGATCCAGGATCCGGGAACCGGATTCCAAAGGATCCACCGCGGGATAGATCCCCTGCTCCACGATCTTTCTGGAAAGCACGGTGGTGGCGTCCAGATGGGCAAAGGTGGTGGCGGGGGCCGGGTCCGTTAAGTCGTCGGCGGGAATGTACACCGCCTGAACACTGGTGACGGAGCCCGCTTTTGTGCTGGTGATCCGCTCCTGGATCTGCCCCAGCTCCCCGGCCAGGGTGGGCTGGTACCCCACTGCCGAGGGCATTCTCCCCAGAAGGGCGCTGACCTCCGACCCCGCCTGAATAAAACGATAGATGTTATCGATAAACAAAAGCACGTCCTGGTGCTCTTTTTCCCGGAAATACTCCGCCATGGTGAGGCCCGTTTCCACCACGCGCATTCTGGCGCCGGGGGGCTCGTTCATCTGACCGAAAACAAGTGTTGTTTTTTTGATAACACCCGATTCTCTCATCTCGCTCCAAAGATCGTTGCCCTCTCTGGAACGCTCCCCCACGCCTGTGAAGATGGAATAGCCGCCGTGCTCCGTGGCGATGTTCTGGATCAGCTCCTGGATCAGCACGGTCTTGCCCACGCCGGCACCGCCGAACAGCCCGATCTTACCGCCCTTGGCATAGGGGGCCAGCAGATCGATGACCTTGATGCCCGTCTCCAGCACCTCCACGGCATTGCGCTGGTCCGCATAGCCGGGAGCCTTCCTGTGAATGGGCCAGTATTCCGCGTCCTGAATCTCCCCTTCCCTGTCAATGGTCTGCCCCAGCACGTTAAAGAGCCTGCCCAGGGTCTTATCCCCCACGGGAACCATCACCGGAGCCCCGGTGGAGAACACCTCCATATCCTTGTGGAGCCCCTCGGAGGCATCCAGCATGATGCAGCGCACCGTGGAATTATCAATATGCTGCACCACCTCCATGGTGGACTGTTTTCCGTGATTATCCACATGAAGCGCAGTGCCGATGGAGGGCAGAAGCAGCGCGGGAAACGCCACATCCACCACAGGCCCCGAGACCTGCACCATCCTGCCCTTCAGCAGCTCTTCTGTTTTTTCCTTTCCCTGATCCTCAGGCAAAACGCACCTCCGAAACTGATCCGTACCTGATCAGGTTCGGACCGCAGGCGCGCTTATGCGCATTCCAGGCGCCTGCTCCCGGCTGTTCAGGTAGGACAATCGTCATCCCGCGACTGTGCGCGGGCTGCTCTTACTGTGTTTTCTAACTCTTTCTCTTTTTCTTTCTTAATGCCTTCGCGCCGCCCATGACCTCACTCACCTCCTGGGTGATGGCGGCCTGGCGTACCCTGTTATACTGCACCGACAGCTCGTTTAACATATCGGAAGCAGCGTCCGTGGCGGTCTGCATGGCCATCATACGGGCATTCTGCTCGGAGGCGTAGGCCTCCACCAGAAC
>CAMNLO010000243.1 GCA_946543095.1 uncultured bacterium | reverse complement strand
TGAACGGGAGGACCTGAATGAACTGGAGCAGATGCTGAAGGGCTTTTTGTCGAAGCTGTCTTTGAATCCCGCAAAGGAGGAGGCGCTTTACGCTCCTTTCCTTGCGAAGAAGAACGAAGCCCTGATCTTTGCCTCCCAGGTCCAGTTTGTGGCTCAGTGCGGGAATTTCAGAAGGAAGGGCCTTCCCTACACGGGAGCCTTCAAGGTGTTAAAGGTCCTGATGGGCTATGATTATCTCTGGAACCAGGTCAGGGTAAAGGGCGGAGCCTACGGCTGTATGTGCGGCTTTAGGCGAAACGGTGACTGCTTCTTTGTCTCCTACAGGGATCCCCATCTTAAGGAGACCATAGAGGTCTATGAGAGGGCGCCGGAGTTTATCCGGAATTTTGACGCGGATGAGCGCACCATGACGAAATATGTCATCGGAGCCGTGGGGGATATGGATGTCCCCATGAGCCCGAAGCAAAGGGCGGTGTATTCCATGGCGGCATATCTCTCCCGGGTCAGCTATGAGATGATGCAGCAGGAGAGGGATGAGGTGCTTTCCGCAAAGCCTGAGGATATCCGTGTCCTGGGAGACCAGATCGAGGCGGTGTTATCCGATCAGTGCCTCTGCGTCGTGGGAGGCGAAGGAAAGATCAGAGAAGAGCAGGAGAGATTTGGAGCTGTAGACTATCTGATCCACACAAAGGAGGATTAAAATGACGCGAAAGGGATTCCGGTGCTCCCTGTTTTCACTGCTTTTGCTTCTTGCTGTTTTCCTGACTGCCTGCGGAGGAGGAAGGAGCGCTGACTCCGCTTCCTATGGGGCCCCCGAAGAGGCCTATGATATGGGCGAAGGTGCCGTGGCCATGAAAAGCGCCGCTCCGGAGGCCATGGAATATGAGGAGGCCTCTGTTTCCGGCTCCTCCGGAACAGCCTCAGAGGTGAAGGAGGAGGCTTCCGGGTCCAGAAAGCTCATTAAGGATATGGACATGAGCGTGGAGACCCAGGAGTTTGACACCCTGTTGCAGAAGCTGGAGAAACAGGTGGAAGAGCTGGGGGGCTATGTGGAAAGCTCCAACACCTATAACGGCAGCTCCTACGGCGGAAAGAAGGCTCTGCGCAATGCCAGCTACACCGTCCGGATCCCGGCTAAGAAGCTGGATCAGTTCGTGGCCATGATCGAGGGCACGGGGAATGTGACCAATAAGAGCCTTTCCGTCAGGGATATCACTCTGACCTACGTGGACCTGGAATCCCACAGAAACGCCCTGCGGGAAGAGGAAAAGCAGCTGCTGCTTTTAATGGAGGAAGCCACCACCATCGATGAGCTCATCAGCATCCGCAATTCTCTGACGGATGTACGCTATCAGCTGGAGAGCATGGAAAGCCAGCTGAGGACCTATGACAATCTGGTGAGCTACTCCACCGTGACCTTAAGCATCAATGAGGTGGAGTCCCTGACTCCTGTGGAGCCCAAGGGCGCATTTGAGCGCATCACGGAAGGCTTCATGGAGAATCTGGACGATACCCTGTACGATATCAGCGAATTCTTTATCAATTTGCTCATCAACCTGCCGGCGATCCTGTGGTTTCTGGTGCGTCTTGCCGTCTGCGTGGCCATCCTCGCGGGCATTCTTCGCCTGATCTTCGGGAATAAGGAAAAACGTGCGGCAAAGCGGGCGGAAAAAGAGAGAAAACGCGCCGAGAAGGAAGCACAGAAGCAGCGGCTCAGGGCAGAGAAGGAGGCAAAGAAGCAGATGGCAGGCGGGATGGCACCGAATGCCCCCGGCGGGCCGGTGCTGCCAAATCCCCCCGTGCCGCCAATGGTCCAGGGAATGGGAAATGCTCCGGTGCCGCCCACAGCCCAGGGAATGGGGAATGTTCCGGTGCCGCCCGCAGCCCAGGGAATGGGAAATGCCCCTGTAGCGCCCACAGCCCAGGGTATGGGAAATGCCACCCAGCCGCCTGCAACTCAGGGAACGGGAAATGCCTCCGTACAGCCCACAGCGCCTGAAATGCCGAATTCTCCCGGGGCAGGGCAGCCGGATACGAAGGGGGAGACGCCTTGATGAGCCGTAAAGCATCAGGTTCCTTAGAAAACAGGGCAGGCTTCTGCGCCATCATCGGCAGGCCCAATGTGGGGAAATCCACATTGATGAACCATCTGGTGGGGCAGAAGATCGCCATCACCTCAAAGCGCCCCCAGACCACCAGAACCCGGATCCGCACGGTGTACACGGATGAGAGGGGCCAGATCGTCTTTGTGGACACTCCGGGAATGCAGCAGCCCAAAAACAGGCTGGGGCACTATATGGAATCCGCCGCCGAGGGGGTGCTGAAGGAGGTGGATGTGATCCTGTATCTGGTGGAGCCGGGCAGCTACATCGGCCCCCAGGAGGAGGAGATCATTGAGATGCTCAAATCCCTCACCACCCCTGTGATCCTGGTGATCAATAAGGAGGACACCGCCTCTAAGGAAAAGCTGGACGCCACCGAGCAGGCCTATTCGGAGCGCCTCGATCTGGAGCGGATCTACAGGACCGCGGCCCTGAAGGATAAGAACACCGTTGCCCTGCTGGAGGGGATCTTCCATTTCCTGCCCTACGGGGAGAATTTCTACGATGAGGACACTGTAACAGAGGAAACGGAGCGCTCCATTGCCGCGGAGATCATCCGGGAAAAGGCCCTGAGACTTCTTTCCGACGAAGTCCCCCACGGCATCGCCGTGGAGGTGGTGAGCATGAAGGAGCGGGGAAGGCTGATGGATATCGACGCCACGATCTACTGCGAGAAGACCTCCCACAAGGGCATCGTCATCGGGAAGGACGGCAGGATGTTGAAGCGCATCGGTACGGAAGCCAGGAAAGACATCGAGGATATGCTGGAGATGCAGGTGAACCTGAAGCTCTGGGTCAAGGTGAAGAAGAACTGGCGGGAGAACGAGGGGATCCTCCGTGCTTTGGGCTACGATATGAGGAAGCTGTAATTGGCCGAGGAGTCCTTTCCGGTAACGGGCATCATCCTGAAAGTCACGCCGGTGCTGGATTATGACAGACGCATCGAGGTTCTGACCTTTGAGAGGGGCAGGGTCGCTGCCTTTGTCAGGGGAGCCAGGCGTCCGAAAAGCAAGCTGCTTGGGACCACCGAGCAGTTTTGTTTTGGCACGTTTCATTTAAGGGACACAGGCAATGCCTACACAGTGATGGAAGCGGACGTGAAGGAATATTTTGAAGGCCTGCGCACCGATCTGGACAGGATCTATTCCGCCATGTACTTTGCGGAGCTTTGCCGGGCGCTGTCCAGGGAAAACGCGGACAACGCGGAGCTGGCGAAGCTTCTGTTCGTGGCATTAAGGGCGCTGGAGAAGGGAAAAGCGGATCTTAAGCTGGTTCGCGCCGCCTTTATCCTCAGGGCACTGATCGCAGAGGGCAACGGCATCGAGGCAGAGCCGGGCAGGACTTACTCCGGGGGCACAAAAGACGCCGTGGCCCATCTGAAGGGAGCGGAGGTCTCCGCGGTGTTCGGCTTTGGGGTCTCCGAGCGCGTGCTGTCGGAGCTTTCTTCCCTGTCTGATTATAATTTGGCCAGAATCGTGGGGTATTCCCTTCCCGGGGAGGAGATCCTGAAGGAGCTGATGCAGGAAAATCCAGGACCTTAGGGAAACGCTGATTAAAGCGTTTCCCCCGCCGGATTCGGGTCGCGAAGCGA
>CAMNLO010000242.1 GCA_946543095.1 uncultured bacterium | reverse complement strand
CTTCCGTAGTCTTACTGAAGTGCACCTCCTGCCCCTTCATGGCAAGGATGGCTCCCCGGATGGCCTCCACAAGTCCCTGGCCGCCGGAATCCACCACACCCGCCTGCTTTAACACAGGCAGCATATCCGGAGTCTTCGCAAGGGTCTCCTCCCCGCAGGCGAGGATCTCGTCCAGGAAGGGCTCCAGCTCGGAGGCGCCGGCTTCCGAAAGCTTCATTGCCTTTTCCGCCATTGCCTTTGCCACGGTGAGGATGGTCCCCTCCTTCGGCTTCATCACCGCCTTGTAGGCGCTCTCCACGGCCTTCTCAAAGCCATGGGCCAGAGAATGGGCGTTGATCTCGCTCTCCCCCTGGACCCCTTTGGTAAAGCCCCTTAACAGCTGGGAAAGGATCACGCCGGAATTCCCCCTGGCGCCCCGGAGGGAGCCGGAGGACATGGCCTTGCACAGAGACTGGATATCCGGCTCCGTAAGGGCCTCCACCTCTTTGGAGGCGGACAGAATGGTCATGGTCATATTGGTCCCGGTATCACCGTCCGGCACCGGGAACACGTTCAGTTCATTGATGTAGTCCTTTTTCGATTCAAGCTGTGCCGCACCCGAGAGGAACATCTTCTGCAGCATGGAAGCATTGATCGCTTTCATTGAATGCCCTCCCTCAGTCAATCACGCGGACACCGTCCACGAAAACACGGATATCGTCTACAGTCAGCCCGGTGTGCTCCTCAATGGCATAGGTCACATTTTCCATCAGATTGGAGCCGATGGCCAGAATGTTGGAGCCGTAGGCAGCGATCACATGCATATCCAGGCTCACATGGTTGCCCTTCCTGTTTACGATGATGCCCCGGGTCAGGCTTTCCTTTTTCAAAAGCGTTCCCCAGCCGTCCTTCATGCTGACGGCAGCCATGCCCACGATCCCCATGCACTCCACGGCGGCGCCGCCCGCATAGCCTGCGATCGCTTCATTGTCGATGCTGATCTTCCCTAAGGAAGTGTCTATGGAATTCTGTTGTTTGGACATAAGAAATCCTCCTTTGCACAAATGAAACCAACATATTATACATGAAACGGGAGAAAAAATAAATCATGTCTTGCTTTTTTCCCGGGAAAGTGCTAGAATGCCATTTGTTGTGGTTCAATGAGGTAATTGAAAGGAAATCATCGGAGGTAATTATCATGGCAAAATGTGCAGTATGCGGAAAGGGCGTTACTTTCGGAAACAACGTCAGCCATTCCCATAGAAGATCCAACAGGATGATCAAGGCGAATATCCAGTCCGTTAAGTGCAACGTGAACGGGACTCCCACGAAGCTTCATGTATGCACCAGATGCTTACGCAGCGGCGCCGTGGAAAGAGTCTGATCGCAGTTAACAAAGTAAATAATCAGGCGGGGTTTTGACCCCGCCTTTTTTCTGTGGATTTTTCTTCTGTCCCGATCACTCCGTATTTCCGCTACGCTTCTTTCCCGTAGGACATGGTCCCCTTTAAGCGCTCGTATTCCTGGTTGATCTTGATGACCATCTGATGGTCTCCCCCCATATTATCCGGGTGGAACAGCTTCAGCAGATCTCTGTAGCGCTTCTTTAGCATAAAGGAACTGGTGACTCCCTTAAAGAAAACGGATACATTGTCCCCGAAGGAGATCAGATCCTCCCTTTCCTGCCTCAGCCATGCCTCTTCTCTTCTCTTGTCCTCGGCAAAACGCTTCTTGTCGGCATTTAATTCATCAAAGCCGTTTCTGAGGATCTGCATCTTCTTGTCAAACATTTCCGTGTCCTGGATCAGCTTTGCCTTCTCCCAGGACAGGTTGTTAAACATCTCCTCAATATTCTTTCTTTCTTCCAGCAGCCGGATATTTTCGGCAAACAGCCACTTTTTCAGCTCCAGCAGCTGATCGTAGCTCTCCGCTTCCTCTATGCACTTCTCGAAATCCTCGACCTTTCTTTCGAATTCGATCAATTCATCCCGAAGCTTACGGTATTCATCATTCATTAATCAAAACCCTTAGTCCTTCGTATTTCTCTCGGGAAACGCAGCATTTAACGCTTCTTCCCCCGTAATGGTCACACCCGTGTCCACTTTCTTTCCCGCGGCGAATTTCTCCAGCACATCCGGCACCATATCCAGCACCTTGGAGATGCTGTCCTGATTCCGGATGCTCACCAGCCTTACGGAATCGGGGCGTACCACCAGTGCTGCCACGGGAGTGATCCTGCCGCCGATGGCGCCCTTGCCGTCGATCTTTCTGTCAGCTCTGCCGTTGCCCGCTCCCAGGCCGAAGGTGCTCTCCGTTAAGGGAAGGATCGTGGTGTCTCCCACAACGATGGGTTCTCCCACCACGGTTTTGGAAGAGGCCACGGCATTCATGCCCGTAAACAATGATTCAACGATATTCGCAAATTGACTGATATCAGACATATGAACTCCTTCAGGCTTCAGCTGCTGCGGTTTTCCTGTGGAGAAGCCTCAGTTTTTTCAGCCTCATAATGGTGATCCGGACGCTGCGGCTGCCCATCAGACACAGCAGATGAAACAGCACCACACCAAACACAATATGTCCCCCGATGCTCAGCGTGCCGGAAAAGATTTCCTGCTCAAAATCCGGTGTCAGCTCTGCAGTGTCAGGAACCCAAAGGGAAAGGAAACCGAAGACATATCCTGTGTACGAGGGATCCGATAATCCCAGCACAGCCTTTCCGGCAAGCATCCTGGGGCGTATGGATCTTAAGATATTCCATGTGCAGCGGCCAAGCAACCTCGCCGCCTCTTTCGTATCCTCCTCGGAGCAGAGATCACCGAACTCTCCGAGTCTTTCCATAACTTTTCTAATTCTATCACAAAGTCTACATAATTTTAAGTACAGGGAAGAAATATTTTCCCCGGAGGTTTCTTCCTCAGGACTTTCCTCCGGTGTTTCCTCTTCTTTCTCCTTCTTTTTTCCTGCAGAAAGAGGAAACCCCAGAAAACGCATCCGAAGAGGCTGCTTGGCGGGATAGTCAAACCGAAGCCGGAACAGAACACAGAGGACGTTAAAACCAACTGTTATTTTAATGTCCCGGAAGGCTCCGTTCCCTTCTGCGCTGATATGATAGGGTGCAGGGATGAGAAACAGCATCAGGATGAATACCGAAAGGCATCCCAGGATGGACAGCAATATGATCAATCCGATCTTTAATACAAAGAGCAAAGAAACCATAGACTATTCTTCCTCAAAATAGGCGTCAAAGATCCGCTTTGCAATGGGAACGGCGTAATCCGAGCCGCTGCCGGCTCCTTCGATGATCACCGTAACGGCGATACATGGATCCTCCACCGGGGCAAAGCCCGTAAACCAGGCATGGGAATCTCCTTTTGTGGTGCCGAACTCCGCGGAACCCGTTTTGCCAGCCGCGGTGTAGGAAAGGCCGGAAAGCTTTTTCCCTGTGCCGTTTAATACCACCTCTTCCATCAGCCTGCCAAGGGCAGATGCCTCATTCTCCTTCATGATAGCATTCCCTTTATCCGGCGTAAAGCTTTTTACAAGGCTGCCGTCCGCCGCTTCCACCTTTGTCACAAGAAGGGGTTCGTGAAAGACTCCCCGATTGGCGATGGCCTGGGTAATCAGGTTCAGATGCATCGGCGACATCTGGGTCTTTCCCTGTCCGATGGCGGTCTGGAGCATATCGTAGGTGGTGGTGGCCGAAGAAACATTACAGG
>CAMNLO010000241.1 GCA_946543095.1 uncultured bacterium | reverse complement strand
CGCAGGGCTATGATCCCGGCGGCCAGTACCAGCAGGCCTACGGCCAGGCCCAGGGAAATCCGCAGGGCTATGATCCCGGCGGCCAGTACCAGCAGGCTTACGGCCAGGCCCAGGGCTATCAGCAGGGTTATGCCCAGCCCCAGGGCTACGGCACTCAGAAGAAGCCCAATGTCCCTTTGATCATCCTAATCGCGGTGCTGGTGCTCGCCCTTCTGGGCGGCGGCGGCTTCGGCATCTATAAGCTGGCGGAAAGCCGGAATGCTTCCTCTTCCAGATCCAAAGACAGGGATAAGGATAATGACGAAGACGAGGAGGATGAGGAAGACGAAGAGGACGAGGATGACGAGGACGACGAAGACGGCAAACAGAAGGAAGCAAAAAAACCGGATGATGTAGAAGAGGATGACGGCGGAAGCGCCACACCCGCATCAGGAGCATGGGAAGCGCCTGCGCCGGCTGCGGAAGCGCCTGCTGAGGAGGCTCCTGCCGCGTCTGCTTCCGGCTCCGGTGAATCCGCAGCCAGGAACACGGCGCAGAATATGATCCCGGAGATGCTGGACAGTGTATTCGCCCTGGACAAGGCCGGTCTGGAGAGATACTTTAAGCAGCACTATCCGGACTCCATGTCGGAACTCATCGGGGAACTGATCATGCAGGGTCTGGACATGGACAGAATGGAGGAGATGATCTCCGGGGCCTCGGATCAGGAGATGGAGGAGATCCGGAACAAGGTGGATGCTCTGAAGGCCGGGATAAGGGTCACGGACTGTGTGCCGGTCGATGAAGAGGATCTTGCAGACATCAATGAAGATATGACAGACGAACTGGGGGAGAATGTGCCCCTGTTCACGGAAGGCTATTATGTTACTGTAGATGGGCTGAAGGAGATGTTCGGCTCGGATATCACCGTATTTACCGTATGCTGCTGCGACGGCAAATGGGGTGTTTACGACATGGAGAATTAAGGGAGGAATCATAGTGGCACACAGATATTACGGCGTAAACGATCTTCGGAAAATGTTCCTGGAATTCTTTGAATCCAAGGGCCATCTTTCCATGAAAAGCTTTTCCCTGGTTCCTCATAACGATAATTCCCTGCTTTTGATCAATGCGGGCATGGCCCCCTTAAAGCCTTATTTCACCGGGGCGGAGATCCCCCCCAGGACAAGGGTCTGCACCTGTCAGAAATGCATCCGCACGGGAGATCTGGAAAATGTGGGAAAGACCGCCCGCCACGGGACCTTTTTCGAGATGCTGGGGAATTTCTCCTTCGGGGATTATTTCAAGCACGAAGCCATCGCCTGGTCCTGGGAGTTTCTGACTGAGGTGGTGGGGCTGGAGCCGGAGCGGCTCTATCCTTCCGTATACGAAGAGGATGACGAGGCTTTCGGCATCTGGAGAGACGAGATCGGCATCGCTCCGGAGCGGATCTTTAAATTCGGCAAGGCGGACAATTTCTGGGAGCACGGCTCCGGCCCCTGCGGCCCCTGCTCCGAGATCTATTACGACCGGGGCGAGAAATACGGCTGCGGCAAGCCGGACTGCACCGTGGGCTGCGACTGCGACCGCTACATGGAAGTCTGGAACAATGTGTTTACCCAGTTCGACAACGATGGCAAGGGAAATTACACTACCTTAGAGCATAAGAACATCGACACCGGCATGGGGTTGGAGCGTCTTGCGGTGGTATGTCAGGACGTGGACTCCATTTTCGATGTGGACACGATCCAGGCCCTGCGGGATAAGGTCTGCAGTCTGGCCGGGAAGACCTATCACGCAAACTATGAGGATGATGTGTGCATCCGCATCATCACAGACCATATCAGAGGCACCACCTTTATGATCTCAGACGGCATCATGCCTTCCAATGAGGGAAGAGGCTATGTGCTGCGCCGCCTCATCAGAAGGGCCGCCAGAAACGGAAGGCTTCTGGGAATTCAGGATGCCTTTTTGACGGAGCTTGCAAAATCCGTGATCGAAGGCTCCAAGGACGGCTATCCGGAGCTTGCCGAGAAGCAGGATTTTATCTTAAACGTACTCTCCGAAGAGGAGAATAAGTTCAATAAGACAATCGACCAGGGTCTTTCCATTTTAAGCGATCTGGAGAAAAAGCTGAGTTCAGAGGGCAAAAAGGAGCTTTCCGGAGAGGATGCCTTCAAGCTCTATGACACCTTCGGCTTCCCTCTGGATCTTACCAGGGAGATCCTTTCCGAAAAAGGCTATACCCTGGATGAGGAAGGCTTCAGGAAGTCCATGGAGGCACAGAGAGTCGCCGCCAGAAGCGCCAGGAAGACCAGCAACTACATGGGGGCCGACGCCACGGTCTACGACGAGATCGATCCCTCCATTACAACGGAATTCGTGGGCTATGACACCTTAAAGGATGTCTCGAAGATCACGGTGATGACCACGGAGAACGAGATCGTGGGCGTCTTAAACGAAGGCGACCGGGGGACGGTCATCGTGGAGAAGACCCCCTTCTATGCCACCAGCGGCGGCCAGAGAGGAGACGAGGGCATCATTGTGGCAGCGAACGGCTCCTTTGTCGTGGAGGACGTGATCAAATTAAGAGGCGACAAGTTCGCCCATATCGGCAGGATGTACACCGGAACCATGCAGGTGGGAGACACGGTGGAGCTGCAGGTGGATGAGGACAAGCGCAGCGCCACGGCGAAGAACCATTCCGCCACCCACCTTCTGCAGAAGGCCTTACGGGAGGTTTTGGGCTCTCATGTGGAGCAGTCCGGCTCCTATCAGGATCCGGAGCGCACCCGTTTCGATTTCAGCCATTTCAAGGCCATGACTCAGGAAGAACTGCAGCAGGTGGAGGATCTTGTGAACGAAAAGATCGCCGAGGACCTGCCTGTGAGGACGGATATCATGACCGTGGAGGAGGCGAAAAAGACCGGCGCCATGGCGCTGTTCGGTGAAAAATACGGGGAGAAGGTCCGGGTGGTCTCCATGGGAGATTTCTCAAAGGAGTTCTGCGGCGGCACCCATGTTTCCCATACCGGACAGATCCGCGCCTTCCGCATTCTTTCGGAGAGCGGCGTGGCGGCGGGGATCCGCAGGATCGAAGCCATCACGGCGGATAATGTGACCGCCTATTACAGAAAGCTGGAGGCAGAGCTGGGAGAGGCTTCCATGGCGTTAAAGACCACGCCGGAGCAGCTGACGGACAGGATCAGGGCGCTGCTTGCGGAGGTGAAGAGCCTCCAGAGCGAGAATGAGAGCTTAAAGGCGAAGGCCGCCAGGGAATCCCTGGGGAATGCGGAGGATTCCGCAGTGGAGATCAAGGGGATCAAATTCCTTTCCATGGCTGTGGACAATGTGGATATGAACGGACTTCGGGAACTGGGAGATTCCTTAAAGGAAAAGCTTGGAAAATGCGTGGTGGTGCTGGCATCCGCCAGGGACGGCAAGGTAAATCTGATGGCCATGGCCTCCGACGACGCGGTGAAAGAGGGCGCCCATGCAGGAAACCTGGTGAAGGCTCTGGCGGGCTACGTGGGAGGCGGCGGAGGCGGCCGTCCCAATATGGCCCAGGCCGGAGGCAAGGATCCTGCAGGGATCCCGAAGTTAGTCAGTGAAGCCGCGTCGGAGCTGGAAAAGCTGCTGGCATAAGCAAAAATATTGGATGGAACAGCAAACCTCCCTGTGCGGAATATCCGCATGGGGAGGTTTTTTTCGTTCGGATTG
>CAMNLO010000240.1 GCA_946543095.1 uncultured bacterium | reverse complement strand
ATCAGGTGGTGGAGACCACCGCCAACCGCATCATCGAGATCCTGCCGGACGGCAGTTTCATCGACAAGCAGACCACCTATGATGAGTATCTGGCGGCGGATGCCGACGCAAGGAAGCGAACTATCTACACCAGTTCTGCTGAAGAGGATTAACTTGGCGCACTCTCATGTGCTTCGTCCAGCCCGCTCTTACAGTTCGTTTGGCGCACTCTCCTGCGCTTCGTCCTGCCCGCTCTCCTGCGGCTTTCTGCACCAGATCAGCAGCAAAGCCACCATGATCCAGCTAAAGACCGACACCGCCTCCGACACCCTCCAGTACCAGGGCTCTATAAATCTCAGGTGAATGGTGCCGTCAAAGCCGGAGGGCAGATCGATGCTGACAAGATCGTACTCTCCGTCACGGATCACATATTCGTAGCCTCTGTCATCATACACATGATAGCCCTTGTAGTTTACAACCGGCAGCTCCATGACGCCGCTCTTTTTTCCGGTGCGGACATAGTAGTCCCTGTCGGTGCCGTTGCGGTAGCTTTCCAGAACCGTCAGCAGATTCTCCCCCCAGACCTTCCCGTCATAATCCTGGGGCTCCGAAAAGGTATTGACCCTGGTGTAATCCATGGGCAGCTCTAAAGTGTCGATCTCTTCCATGCTCCTGAAATCGATCAGCAGATAGCCGTCATACAAAAGACTGATATAGACTAACGCCGATACAGTGCCCAGTACCGCAATGCAGCCGATGGCAGCACTTGTTATTTTTTCTCCCAGACACTCCTTCATCACAAGGCATTCATACCCTAACAGCAAGGTCAGAAAGATCAGCGCCGGACCCATAAACCGGTAGGGAAACTGGATCTGGGCGATGAAATTCACCACCGGAAGCTTCTGGCACAGCCAGTTCCAGGGGAAATAGACTGTGGCGAGATAAAACAGAAACAGGGAAAACAGGGAACAGAAGGCGATCCTTTTATTGGCCTTCCCCAGCACCGTGATCAGAAGCGCCGCCATAAGGGCTCCCATCAGCACCAGTCCCGGAGTACACTGCATACGCCCCGCCACATTGGGATCAATCCCTCCCAGAGGCCTGCGGAAAAAGGCGAAAAGCTCTCCGAAAAAGAGTCCCCAGTCCTGAATGATCCTGTAGTGGGTGATGGGATAGGTCATGTTCACGGATACATTCAGATAATAGTCCAGAAAAGGCACTGCGAAAAAGCAGCTTTCCAGAATGGTAAACACTACCGCCAGAAGAAGGCTCAAAAACTCCGGCGGCTTTATGGTGCGCCTGATGAGCACCAGACAGACAAAGAACAGCACCACCGTCACGATCACGGTGCTCAGCACATGGGAGCAGACGATGCCGCTCATGGGCAGGGACAGTAAGACCGCGTTTTTCACGCAGCTCTTCAGATCCCCTTTGCCTTCATAGATCCGGTACATGGCCAGGGCCACCAGGGGATAGAACATCAGCGCCGTGTACTCTCCCACCGCACTTCTGACATACACATCCGTCATCCTGTAGGTGCTTAAGGTGTAGACAAAGGACAAAAGCATCCCCAGCCGGGAGTCCTTCATGATCCGGGAAAAGGACAGATAGGCTGAGACCGCCGTGACCGCGGAGATCAGGAGGAGGTAGCATTTGTAGGCGGTGGTAAGGGTGAAGCCCATAAACCTGAGAAACACCGGGAAATAGAGAAAGATATCCCCGTAGAAAACGGAAATGGATTCCCCGTAGCCGGAGCGCCTTGCGGAAAGGATCCTGGGAGGAAAATGAAGGCAGCGCATCTCCTGCAGGATCGCGTCGATGCGGCAGAGATGGTCCCTCAGATCATGGCCGGAATGGATCCCGTACACCAGCATGGGCAAAACCGCAAGAAACACGGTCCCGGAAAGGCCCAGGAGCAGAAGCCTGTGTTCTTTGATCCATTCCCTTTTCCAGAGGCACAGATCCGTTATGAGAAACAGGACAAAGAGCAGGAGCAGAACCCGTTTTACCCCGTTGCCGTTTTTCATCACCCGGACATTCTCCACATGGAATCCCGAGCTGTAGGGAGCGTCGAAGATCAGCTCCAGGTTTTTTGTAATATCTGCCTGCACCACGAAATCATAGCTGATATGGGTCAGGCCGAGGGGGAGAATGGCTGTGCCGCTTTTCACATACTCATATTCGCCGTTGGAGGTATCAAAAGAAACAAAGCATTTCTGCACCGAATCATAGTCCACCTGAAGGGTGTAGTCTCCCGCAGTCAGAATCCCAAGGTTCCCCACCAGGACCTTCTCCGTGTCCCTGGTGACAAAACCCTTCTGGGTGTTCCGCATATGCCACCCGTCTACGCCGTAGTCCATGAAGATGGAAACGAATCTGGAGAGATCCACCTCCAGCTCTTCATAGCCGGTGATCCCCTTAAAGATCAGATATGCGCACAGGAGCACAAGAATGACTCCCTGTATCAGGATCAGCACAGGGAGTGTTCTTTCACTGTTTATGATAGATGCAATGCCTTCCCGCTCACTCTGTTCCATGTGATGTCTGCGGGATAAAGGCAAAAGGCGCTTTCCCGCTCTCCTCCGTTTTCTCTGCCGTTTCCATCGCAGCCTTCTGGGAATCAAACCGCTCCTCGCTGCGCAGATCCGCTTTTTTATATGTACCGTCGCTCCTGAGGCTCCTGCCCTTCACCGTGTCGTTTAACTGCTCTGTCAGGATCCTGTGAAGCCTCTCCTTTAAGGGCTTAGAGAGCACCGGGAAAAGGAGCTCCACCCGTCTTTCCAGATTCCTGGGCATCCAGTCCGCGCTGGAAAGATAAAACTCCGGCTCTCCACCGTTTTCAAACCGGAAGATCCTGGCGTGCTCCAGAAATCTTCCTACGATGGAGTGCACGGTAATATTGCCGGAAAGCTTCGGAAGCCCTGTCTTTAAGCAGCAGATTCCCCGGATGATGAGATCGATCCTCACCCCGGCTTCCGCGGCCTCGTACAGGGCATCGATCACGTCCCTGTCGCAGAGGGAATTCATCTTGGCGATGATCCCGGAGCTCTTTCCCGCCTTCGCATTCTTTTCCTCCCTGCGGATCAGGTCAAGGAACCTGTCCTTTAACCAGAGAGGCGCCATACACAAAAGGGAAAGCTTTCTGGGCTCCGAATAGCCGCTGAGCATATTGAAGAGAGCCGTGGCGTCCTCGCCGATCCTCTCATCCGAGGTAAACAGACCCAGGTCGGAATAGAGCCTGGCGGTGGAATCGTTGTAGTTTCCGGTGCCCAGATGGATGTAGCGCAGGATCTTCTCCCCTTCCCTGCGGACCACCATTGTGATCTTGCAGTGGGTCTTTAAGCCCACCAGGCCGTAGATCACATTGCAGCCTGCCTGCTCCAGCTTCCTGGCCCATTCGATATTGTGGGCTTCGTCAAACCTGGCCTTCAGCTCCACCAGGACCGTCACCTGCTTTCCGCCGATGGCTGCTTCCGAAAGAGCCTCCACAATGGGGGAATGGCCGCTGACCCGGTAGAGGGTCTGCTTAATGGCCAGCACCTCCGGATCCTTCGCCGCACTCTTCACAAATTCCACCACGGGCTCAAAGCTCTCGTAGGGATGATACAGCAGGATATCCTGCTGTCTGATCCTGTCAAACAGATCTGCGCCGTTAAGAAGTCCCTGGGTCCTGGCAGGCTCAAAGGGCTCATATTTATACTCGTCATGCCCGCAGAAGGAAT
>CAMNLO010000239.1 GCA_946543095.1 uncultured bacterium | reverse complement strand
TCCGGATCAGGCGGCCTCTCATATCTGAGATCTGCACCTTCCCCATCATGCGCTCCACCTGGGATGCGCGTTCCTTCCTGTCGGTTTTTTTCAGCTCGGAAACAAACATCAGGTATTCCCACACCGTCATATCCTGATACAGGGGCGGCTGCTCCGGCAGATAGCCGATACACTTTTTCGCCTCCTCCGCTTCTTTTGAGATCTCATGCCCGTTAATGAAGACATTCCCCTCGGTAGGGGCGAGATATCCGGTCATGATATTCATGGTGGTGCTCTTTCCGGCCCCATTGGGTCCCAAAAAGCCGTACACCTGGCCTTCCTCTACGGAGAAGCTCAGATGATCCACCGCCACATGATCCCCGTAGCGTTTCACCAGATCCTTTACTTCGATCAAGATTTGCCTCCATACCGGGAAAAAGCAGCCCCGGTTTCTTTCTGAATGTCCATAAGCCAGGCGATTCCTGTGCGTCTCAGGGCAGACGGATGTTCTGCAGATGCCGTCCGGATCGCTGCCAGTCAATGATCCTGTTGAAAAGAAAATGCGTGAAGATTTTCCTTCCACTCTCAGGAACTATCAGAAACAGCTCAGCATCCTTCGCCGCAGGAGCTGCTGTATGCGGCTTTCGCGGCGATGGAAACATAACCAGCTGTTTCGTGACAGTTTCCTGCTTCCAAAAGCAGGATTATATCACAGAATTCTGAAAAGAGCATAAAAAATCAGCTGTGCTTTTTGAAACGGCGCAGTAATACAAAGAGCAGAAGGATCCCGGCCCCGATCCCGGCCATGATCATATACTTATGCTTTGTGCGTTCCGAGGACAATACCGCCACCACTCCCTCGGAGGAAGGCACCCTGGCCTTTAAATAGCTCTGGACCCGTTCCGTCTCCAGCATGGTGGCCTTTCCGTCCTTGTCCACAAAGGCCAGGGCGTCCGCATTCTTATCCTCAGCCAAAACCCTGAGCTCCAGGCTGTCCCAGTCATTCTTCTCCCGATACCTGACCTGATATTCATAGCCGCACAGCGTCTTGTAGGGCTCCAGCTCCACAGCCGGAGCCTCGATCCGCTCCGCGTGCAGAATGCTTCCGGGATAGAAATCCGCGCCGATCAGCGCCAGGGGCTTATCCCCTTCCGTTCTGGCAGAGGACAGAGAGGTCTCCCAGGCGGAATACACCGCATGGATGGTGAGATTTCTGTGGATGTTCGTCAGCTCCACATTCTCCCAGTCGGTGTAATAGCCCTCCTTCACGGGGATCTCAGGGATCTCGGAAACAGGCACGTCCTCACCATAGTCAAACACCATGGTCTTTAAGGTGATCCCCTCCGCCACGAATTTCACCTGGAAACGGTAGAAATCGCTGGGGGTCTTTTCATCGCTGATCAGGCGGTAATAGTCAATGCCCTCTGCCTGGGTGATATAGGTCACATTGTTCACGGCTCCCTGTGCTTCCGCCACATAGATATTGGTGTCCACCCTGCCCTCTGTGTCCACATCCCCGGCAATGGTCCCTGCCTTGGAGCCCTTGGAGGTCATTGCGGAGGCCATGGCGGTGTTCTCGTATACATCCTTGCCATAGCCGGTGATGCCTCCGGCATAGTCCGTGGCGGAAACATTGCACAGACAATAGCAGTTCCGTACCCGGTAGGCGGAGCAGCCTGCGATGCCTCCGGCATATTTCCCGCTTTCCGCGGTGATATTGCCGTAGTTCTCTCCTGCCACCACCGCGCCGTAGTCCGCACGTCCCACAATGCCGCCGGCGTAATCGTTCTTTACGATGATATCCGAATAATTGCCGGAGCGGAGGATCAAAGCCCTCAGATCCTGTTCGAAATTCAGGGTCTCCTCTCCGTTTTCCGTGATCTTGAAATCGGGATCGTTGGAGATATCAATGGCAATGCGGCCCACGACGCCGCCGCCGTTCACATCGGCGTGGATCTCTCCCTGATTGACGCACTCCACGATCCTTCCGGCTTCCTGAATGTTTTCATCGGAATCCGATACATCATAGTATAATTCCTTATCCCGGATCCGTTCTCTCAGACGATCCGCGCCGTCCTCCGCCGTGTGCCGTACCTTTCGCATACGGTCCCTTACGGTGTGCAGCTCCTCCCGGACCCTGCTCTTATTTTCGTCAAAATCATCCAGGGCTTTGGAAATGGAATCGGACACCTGATCGTCCATCTCTGTCAGGGTTTTATCGGAATTGTCCACATCCTTTCTCAGGGCCTCCTGCTGGGTGTCCAGAAATTCCCTTAGTTTCTTTCCCCTGTCCCTTAAGTCGATGAGCTGCTTTTTCAAGGTCGTAAACTGCCCCGCGTCGTTTTTCAGAATATCCATCATGGAATCCAGGGTCTTGTCCATGCTATCCAGATCGCTGCCCAGTGCGTTCTTCACAGTCTCCCGGAAGGCCGCGTCATTATTTACCTCCGCCGTTTTTGTGGCGGGATCATAGCTGATCCCCAGCTGTGCAAGAGCCATCTGCATCGCTCCCTCCAGCATGGCGCCGGAATAGCCGAGGGCCTGCAGGGTCTTTCTGGCGGAGGCAACGGTTTCCGATAAAAGCTGCTCTCCGTGGGCGTCATCCAGCTTCCCGTCCAGGGCCAGATCCATGGCAATGAGCTTTGCGATCTCATCGGTGAGCCGGTCGGATTCCCCGGCCAGATTCTCCAGCTTTAAATCCGTTTCGATCTTGTCGATCTTCTTTTCGATCTGATCCATCTGATAATCGTTTTCCAGATCGATGAGCCTGCCCTTTTCTCTGTAGTAATCCTTATATTCCCTGAGCTGGTCCCTTAATTCGTCAATATTCCTCCGGACCTCCTGGCTGCCTTCGTAGAGCTCGTCGTCCAGCTTGTCCGCATAGGCTTCCAGGGTGTCCACCTCCGCGGAAAGATTGTCAAACTGCTTTTCCAGGAGCATGAAGGCGTCATCCTCATAATTGATGAACACGTAGGGAGTGAATGCCCCTGCAACACCGCCGATATCCTTTCTGCCATACACAAAGGCTTCGTTCATGCAGGAATAGATATAGCCCTTCTGCATCCCCGCGATGCCCCCTACGCCATAGCCCATATGGGGATAGCCCACCACCTCATAGTTAAAGGTCCTGTCGATGATACCGGTCTCATCATTGGTTCCCGCGATACCTCCGATATTTTCGATCTTGCTCATATCCTGAAGGTAGTCCGTCAGCTCTATAGCCTTTTCCGCATCCATCTCCTCTGTGGGAATGGTCTCGGAGGTGGCGTTCACACGGCCCTTATTGGTGGTGTGTACGATGGTGCCCCGGTTGATCCCCGCAACACCGCCGGCATTCTTTGTCCCCGTGATCTCCGCGGCGTTCCTGCAGCGGTAGATCACTCCGGTCTCATCATTGATCCCCGCAATGCCGCCCAGTACGGTCCTTGCCTTGATGACCCCGGTGACGGTGCAGTTATCGATCCTGCCTTTATTGGTCCCGGCGATGCCGCCGATGGTGTCCATTTCTCCCACAGGAAGAAGCTCTACGGAAAGCGTGAGATTCCGGATAACGCCCCGTTCCCCGATGAAGCGGAACAGCCCCAGATCAGAGCCGTCCTCTGTGTAAGAGATCCCGGAAATGGTATGATAGCCACCGTCAAAGATCCCGGCGAATACGGGAATGGGCACAAAGTGCTTTCCCGTACAATCCAGATCCTGATCCAGGATAAATCTGCGGCCGATGGAATA
>CAMNLO010000238.1 GCA_946543095.1 uncultured bacterium | reverse complement strand
TCGACAGGATCGAGACCATCGACGAAAAGACCTTTGCCCTTGCCGGAGGCGCAGGCTCCAGACGGGGCACCGGCGGCATGCGCACAAAACTGCAGGCGGCAGAGCTTGCTACCTCCCAGGGCATCAGCGTGATCGTGACCAACGGGAAAAACCCTGAGGTGCTCTACGATATCGCAGACGGGAAAAAGGTGGGGACTCTGTTTTCCGCAAAGAAAGGATGAGGCGTTCCTCCGTGGTCTTGAACATCTATGAATGACGATCAGAATACATTACCGGGAACAATAATCGCCCTCGGGATCTCTGACATCGATCCTGAGGAAGGCATCCTTGCCTGCGGCTCGGAAGAGATCTACGAGAATGTGGTGACGGATTTTGTCACCGGCGCCGAAGGCAAGATGCAGGAGCTTTCCGACTACCTGAAGCAGGATGAACGGGAGAATTTCATCATCAAGGTCCATGCCTTAAAGAGCACCGCAAGATTTCTGGGTGCCGCCGGATTTTCCCGGATGGCAAAGCTTCTGGAGGAGGAAGGACCCTCCCTTGGAAAAGAAGAATTGAATCAACGGGCGGATGCCCTGCTGGAGCGCTACAGCTTCCTGTCATCGGCCCTCAGGAAAGCACTCCCCGGTGAAGAGGATGCAAAGAAGCCTCTGATCTCCGAACAGGCTCTTGGCAACGCCCTTTGTGCCATCAGCGAGCTGGCGGAGGATTTCAATTTTGATGAGATCGATTTCATCATGGAACGGCTGGAAAAATATGCGCTGCCGGAGCATTTTCAGGAAACCTATTGCCGGTTAAAAAGCTACGTGACAGATGTGGCGAGAGATGATATCATAACTGCAATACAAGCATTTATGGGGTAATAGATTTGGTTAAGTCCGTACTATTATTAGGTGACAGCTCTTCCTTCATGGTGGCTGCGATCAAGAACAATCTGATCGCAGCGGATTATGATGTGGTTCTCTGTGCTCCCGACGTGGATGAGATCGGTTTTCTCCCTGAGAAGCCGGAAATGATCATTTTGTATCTGGGAGACTATATCAATGAATCCCGGGATATCCTGATCTATTTAAAGGATTTGTGCCAGGCGGAGGACAAGTATCTCTATCTGGTGGGCCGTCCCAATGAATTCGAGATCGCGGACCTGGTGCTCACCGGGGATGTGGTGTCGGAACGTTTTGAGCGCCCCGTCAATGTAAAGGACATCGTGGATGTTCTGGACAAGCGTGTTTTAAACCCCGTCAATAAAGAAGAGGAAGATAAGAAGAAGCATATCCTCTTAGTGGATGATTCCGGTACCATGCTCAGGACCATCAAATCCTGGCTGACCCCGAAATATAAAGTCTCCATGGTGAATTCCGGCATGAACTGCATTACGTTTCTTGCGAATTACAAGCCGGATCTGATCCTTCTGGACTATGAAATGCCCATCTGCACGGGTCCCATGGTCATGCAGATGATCCGTTCGGAAGTGTCCACCAGCTCCATTCCCATCATCTTTTTAACTGCCAGAGGGGATAAGGACAGTGTCATGGAGGTGTTAAAGCTGAAGCCTGACGGCTATCTTTTAAAATCCATGAGATCCACCGAGATCGTGGCCGCGGTGGACAATTTCTTCGATCATCTCGATTTCGTCCAAAACAGTAAAAAGTAAGGGATGCATATCGCTGAGATAGACAGATCCCTTTTATCCCCCATGATGCTCCGTTACGTGGAGACGAAGGACGAGCATCCGGACTGTCTTTTATTCTATCGTTTAGGGGATTTCTATGAGATGTTCTTTGAAGACGCAGAGGTCGTCTCCAAAGAGCTGGAGCTTACACTGACGGGAAAATCCTGCGGATTGCCGGAGCGTGCTCCCATGTGCGGAGTTCCCTATCACGCTGCGGATTCCTATATCACAAAACTGGTCAGCAGGGGCTTTCGGGTGGCGGTATGCGATCAGATGGAGGACCCGAAAGAAGCGAAGGGGTTAGTACGCAGGGAAGTGACCCGGATCGTAACTCCGGGAACGAATCTGGATACCGAAAGCCTTCTTTCCGACCGCAATAATTTTCTGATGTCCATCGCCTATTCCCCGGACAGGATCGGGATCGCGGCGGTGGATGTCCTCACCGGGGAATTCGACTGCACGGAAACGGAAAACCTCCGCACCTTAACGGATGAACTCTCCAAATACCATCCCTCTGAGGTCATTGCCAATGAAAGCTTTCTGCTTTCCGGCTATGATATCAAGGATCTGAAAAACCGCCAGGGCATCAGCGTAAATCTGCTGGAGGCCCGCTTTTTCAGTACAGAGCAGTGTAAAAAAGCCCTTCTGGACCACTTCCGCACAGCCTCCCTCCAGGGACTTGGCTTCCATGACATTTCCCAGGGCATGCTGGCTTCCGGCGCCCTGCTGCAGTATCTCAAGGTGATGCAGAGCAGCGACCCGTCCCATATCAGGAAGATCCGCCTCTATTCCTCCGGGGAATACATGCTGCTGGATTCCGCCTCCAGGCGTAATCTGGAGCTGACGGAGACCATGCGGGAAAAGAGGAAGCGGGGATCTTTGCTCTGGGTGCTGGATAAGACCGGGACCGCCATGGGAGCAAGGCTTCTCCGCAGCTATACGGAACGCCCCCTGATCGATGAAGAGCGGATCAACAGGCGGCTGGATGCGGTGGAGGAGCTGGTGAAGCATCCCATGGACAGGGAGGAGCTGAGAGAATACCTGTCCGCCATCTATGATTTTGAACGGCTTTTGGGGAAGATCAGCTTCGGCACCGCCAATGCCAGAGACCTCATCGCCATGAAAAATTCCATGGAAATGCTGCCTCATATCAGAAAGCTTCTGCAGGATGCAAAAAGTAAGGAGCTGACTGCCTGCGCGGAAAACATCGAAGATCTGACGGAGCTTTCTACGCTCATCGGAAATGCCATCAAGGAGGAGCCTCCCATCCTGTTAAAGGACGGAGGCATCATCAAAGACGGCTATGATCCGGAGGTGGACACCTTAAGAAAAGCCAAAACAGAAGGCAGGGAATGGCTTGCCAGACTGGAAGCGGAAGACAGGGAACGGACCGGGATCAAGACCCTGAAGATTAAATACAACGGGGTCTTCGGCTATTTCTTCGAGGTGACCAATTCCTTTAAGAACCTGGTACCCGATGATTACGAAAGAAAGCAGACCCTGACCAATGCGGAGCGCTATACCACCCCGAAACTAAAGGAGCTGGAGGACACCATCTTAAACGCCGAGGAGCGGCTCATTGCCAGGGAGTATTCCCTCTTTACGGATGTGCGGGAGAAGATCGGTCTCCATACGGAGCGGATCCAGAAATGCGCAAAGGCCATCGCGGTGCTGGATGTGTATGTTTCTCTGGCATCCGTGGCGGAAAGCAACCGGTATGTGCGGCCCATAGTGTCTGAAAATGGTAAGATCGATATCAAAAACGGCAGGCATCCGGTGGTGGAGCAGATGCTTTCCGATGATTCCTTTATCCCCAATTCCACCTATATGGATTCCGGAAGGCATCTGGTCTCCATCATCACCGGTCCCAATATGGCGGGAAAATCCACCTATATGCGCCAGGTGGCCCTGATCGTTTTAATGGCCCAGATGGGCTCCTTTGTCCCGGCGGAAGCCGCGAAGATCGGCATCTGCGACAGGATCTTTACGCGGGTGGGGGCTTCCGACGATCTGGCCAGCGGCCAGAGCACCTTCATGGTGGAGA
>CAMNLO010000237.1 GCA_946543095.1 uncultured bacterium | reverse complement strand
TCCATCCTTTTTCTTATAGCCGATGGGCAGCCGCCAGGCAAATTCCACCACATCCCTGTCCAGCAGGGGCACCCTGGTCTCCAGGGACACTGCCATGGCGCTTCTGTCCACCTTCACAAGAATATCGTCCGGGTGGTACATCAGCATATCCATCAGCATGATATTGTGGTTCAGCTCTTTGATGGCGCCGTATTCATAGGTGTTGTATTGATAGGGGGCAATGGTATGGTCCAGAGCGATCTGCTCCGCCAGAGGCTCCTCCTTATTATCCAGCTCGTACAGCTGTCCCGGATCCTTTGCGGAAAGGAGCATGGCCTTGGTGCGGTAGACCTTGCTTT
The DNA here is from genome assembly GCA_946543095.1 of uncultured bacterium. Taxonomy (GTDB): domain Bacteria; phylum Bacillota; class Clostridia; order Lachnospirales; family Lachnospiraceae; genus CAMNLO01. Next base: position 3,384 of record CAMNLO010000237.1, on the reverse strand, counting down.
TGCCGAAGGGATTCATCAGCAGCAGGGTGCTTGCCGGCTTCCGGATCAGATAGGGAATATGCCCCATTTTCCTCCAGATCCGCTCCACGGAGGAATAGGTACCGTAGCCGCAGAACAGCTCGTCCCCGGCATCGCCGCTTAAGCTCACGGTCACATGCTGTCTGGTGAGCCTGCTGACCAGATAGGTGGGAATCTGGGAGGAATCCGCAAAGGGCTCCCCGTAGATCCCCGCCAGAGACGGGATCACCGCCTTGGCATCCTCCTCCGAGATATACATTTCCGTATGCTCCGTGCCCAGGATCCCGGCGATCTGCTTTGCAATGGGGGCCTCGTTATAATCCCCCTCCTCCATGCCGATGGTGAAGGTGCGGACCTTTGTATCGCTTACCTCCTGCATCAGGGACACAATGGTGGAGGAATCGATGCCGGCGGATAAAAATGCCCCCACGGGAACATCCGCCATCATCTGTCCTTTGATGGCTTCCTTTAAGAGCCGCTCCAGCTCCAGAGCCGCTTCCTCCTCCGTCCCGGCAAACAGGTTGTTCTGCCCCGCTTCCGCTGCCCGGCGGATGCTCCAGTAGCTGTTAATATGCGGCTCCCGAAACGGTGCCCCGATCTCCAGATAACAGCCGGGCTCCAGCTTAAAGATGTCCCGGTAGATCGTATAGGGAGCAGGGATATAGCCGTGGACAAAATAGATGTTCAGGATCTCTGTGTTGATGGGATTGGCAAAGCCGTCCAGCACCCGGATGCTCCCCAGATCGGATGCAAAGACAAAGCTTTCTCCCACAAAGCCGTAGTACAGAGGCTTTTCCCCGATCCGGTCCCTGGCCAGGATCAGCCTTTTTTCTTCCCTGTCATAAAGGGCGAAGGCAAACATCCCCTTGATAAACCGGAGGGTCTCTTCCACGCCATAGGCCTTAAGAGCTTCCAGCAGCACCTCGGTATCGGAGCTTCCCCGGAAGGCGTTCACGATGCCCTCATCCAGGAGCTTTTTCCTGAGGGCAGGATGATTGTAGATCTCCCCGTTATAGGAGATCACGTAGCGCCCGTCCGAGGAGCACATGGGCTGAGCCCCGCTTTCCGTCAGATCCACCACTGCAAGGCGCCTGTGGCCAAACACCGCCCGATGCTCCTCGTCAGACCAGGTGCCGCCGGCATCCGGACCCCGGTGGAGCATCCGCTCCTTCATGGCTTCGATCTCTTTTTCCCAGTTCCCCGGGCGGTTGAAAAATCCTGCGATCCCGCACATATATCTCCTCATATTGCCGCGTAAGCGGCAGCCCGAAGGATGATTCCTATAAGCGCTTCATGGGCCCATCCCCATAGACAGGCAACGCCTTCCCCTGTTCCATTGCCCGGGCTGTTTCCAGAAAGCGGCTGACAGCCGTTTCCGGATTCCAGAGCTCCTCCAGTCCGTCCAGACCTTTCAGCGCCATGGTCCTGGTCTTTTCCCGGTTCGTCAAAAGCTCCTCCAGGATCACAGCCAGCTCCTGTTCATCCCGGTAGAATCTGCCGTTCACGTTGTCCTCTATCAAACACTCCGCCGCACCCATATCCCGTTTCACCACCGGCGCACACAGGGCGTTCATGGCCTCCTGCAGCACCACGCCCCAGCCCTCGTCCCTGCCGGCAGTGTGCACAAAGATCTCGGATCCCTCCATGTATCCCCTGACGGCTTCGGGAGAAACCGGCCCGGTAAACGAAACCGTCTCCCGCAGCCCCAGTTTCCCTGCAAGCTCCTGCATTTCACCGAAAAGCGGACCTCCCCCCACCATGGTGACCCGGAAGGTAAGGCCCTTCTCCCGCAGCCGCTTCGCAGTATGCAAAAGAAGCTCCGGATGCTTCCAGTCAATAAACCGGCCGGCCCAGACGATGGACGCAGGCTCCTTGTCGTCAAAGAGCCCGTCCCTGTCCTCCAGCCGTCTCACCGCGGGAAAATATCCCCAGACAAAGCGTTTCCCGGAAAAGAGGCCCATGCGTTCAAAATCGGAAGCGCAGCGGGAGCCTGTTGCCAGCAGGCTGCAATGCTTCACACTTCCAAACACATTGCGGTATTTCAGCCATCGGGGCAGGAATACCAGGGGGCCGTCCCCTTTCTTCAACACCCTCTCTGTGTAGAAAAAACTGAGCCGTTCCATTTTCAGTCTTGGCTTTACCAGAGAAAAAGGAACCGCCCCGAATATTACAAGATCGCTCTCCATCAGCAGCTGCGCCAGCTCCTGTCTTGTCATGTCAGAGCTTCTTTTCAGATAAGGCGCCTCGGCGCTTTTCCAGCCCAGAGCCCTGCGCTCCGCATCCAGCGCGGCATTTTCCACAAATGCGTACTGATCCCCCAGCTGCTCAAAAAAAGCATCCGAAACCGCCTGCATATAGTGGTTCAGCGTATTGGAAAACAGAACGACCCTCACCGTCAAGACCCTTTCTACTATATGTATCCCGCAATGGGGCTTATTATACGCTATATCGGAAATGCCTGCAAATATGCGCACTCCTCCGCCCTGTATGGCCTGACAGGGGATAATATGCTATGATATAGGCGCCGGGGGCCGTTCGGGCTTTCGGAGGCAGCTGCGTTTGTAAAGCCGGCATTCAGCTGATCCCCTGTGACCGCAGGAGGGTGAAGGATGCGGAACAGCAAAGCTGTCCGTATCGAAAGTGACGATATGCAGATCATCAGGAGGAAGAAGCCTGAGAGAAATGCACGACAGCATTTCCTTCAAAGCTGAATCGGTGCCGAAGCGTCACCGATTTGAATTGCATCGGCGAATATGAAATTCGCCTCGCAGTTCCTCCGCTTCGCTTCGGAATGGAGGTAACCATGAAATACATCTTCGGCGTAGATGTGGGCGGCACCACCGTCAAGCTGGGATTCTTTGACCAAAGCGGCAAGCTGCTTTCCAAATGGGAAATCCCTACGGATAAAGAAAACGACGGGGCACAGATCCTGCCCGATATTGCGGAAAGCGTAAAGGCCAGAATACAGAAGGAAGGGCTGAAGGAGGAGGATATCATCGGCCTGGGCATCGGCCTTCCGGGCCCGGTGGATTCCGAGGGTGTGATCCGCAAAGCCGTAAACTTAAACTGGAAATCCACCTTTTCCGTCCCCGATGCGGTTCAAAAGCACCTGAACATCCCTGTGAAGGCAAGCAATGACGCCAATGTGGCGGCCCTGGGGGAAATGTGGAAGGGCGGCGGCGAAGGCCTCTCCAGTATCATTCTGGTGACTCTGGGCACGGGGATCGGGGGCGGCGTCATCTTAAACGGCTCCATATGGGACGGTCCCTTCGGCTCTGCCGGGGAGATCGGCCATATGCATATCGAGGATGAGGAAACCCTGGTCTGCACCTGCGGCAACTGCGGCTGCCTTGAGCAATATGCTTC
>CAMNLO010000236.1 GCA_946543095.1 uncultured bacterium | reverse complement strand
AGATTCCGTAGCCGTAATCAATGGCCTTCTTGTCATCCTAGGAGAAGCCGTCGGGAGTGTCGGAGCTTTCCAGATAGATCACGGCGTTTCCGTCCTTGCGCACATATTTTCCGGAAGTATAGTATTTCTTGCCATAGCCTTCACCCTTGGCTTTCCAGCTCCAGTTTTCGGGCGTATAGCCGGTCTTGTCATTGTCCTTCACCACCGGGACGGTGGTGTCTTCGTCCTCATCCTCGTCTTCATCCCTGTTTTTTCTGGAGGAATGGGAGGGCTCGTCGTTCCCGAACAGGGAACAGGCGGAGAGGACGGGGCATACCAGAAGGCACAGCAGTAAAAACAAAGTGATCAGAAGATTTTTCCTCATGGCGGTGATTCTCCTGTGATCGTAAACCTAAGTCGATAAAACTGTATCCTATACGAAACGCAGTACGGAAAAAGTCAATCCTTCAGCGCTTCCATATACTGTCTGAGGGCGCGGATGCTCTCCTCCTTGCCTGCCCGGCGCGAGGCAAGGCGGTAGAGATATTCGTAGAAGGAGGAGGTCATGCCCTGCTCCTGCACGTAAAAGGATGTAAAGGGCGCTGAAGCCCGGTTGAGAAAGGCGCCGCAGAATTCCTTGACGATGAGCACGATATTATCCGGGATCAATGCCATAAAGCGGATAAAAAAATGGGGGTCACAGGTCAGACGATCCAAAACCCGTTCAAGGTAAGCCGAGAATTCCTCTGCGTATACGGGTTTGTCCGCGAATCCGGTAAGTCCCGGCAAAAGGGGCCGTACTCCTTTCTCCCGAAGAACTGAAGGCTCCGGCAGATGGATGAGCTCAATGCAGTCCTGTTCTTTCGTATCCTCCGGATCGGGCAGCCAGGGGACGCCTGCCGCGATATACATCGTCCCGGACGCCTTTAGAAGGTCCGACAGACGCTCATCCGCCCATGCGCCCTCCCTGTGTACGCTCATCAGGGACTTGCACAGGGAAAACAGATTCCGGAATTCCTGCTCCAGAGCGTTTACGGCGGCAGGTTCCTGTATCAGGAGATTCAGCATTCCCTCCGTATCATGCCCCACGGAATCCGAAACAAGAGCCGCGTGGGAGGAGGCGACAAACAGGGAACGGTGATAGAGGCCGTCCCGGATCCGGGGATAATACCATGGCTCGATATCCCCCTCCATGTATATGGGCAGCCATTTCTGCACCGCCTCCATCATTTCGTTCACATCCCTGCCGATCTCATGGATGATGCGGATGTGGGAACCTTTCCTTAAGTGGGCGATGAGCAGGAATGCCCAGCGCTTCGCAAAGGAAGGATCCTCATACAGCCAGCTCATGTCCTCGTCGGAATGAAAGAGGAAGTCAATGGGTGTTTCCAGATTCAGAAGTCCGGTCAGGAATCTGTCCACGGCCTGCCGCTTTCCTGCGTTTCCGTAGAAGCATTCGATGGGCAGGGGAACCGATCCCTGGGAAAGCGGTTTATTTTCCGCATTTTTCGTCAGCACGGGCAGCTCCGGGGCTGCAGGCATATTGGAAAGGCCAAGGATCAGCCGGCCCACGGAATCGGCTTCGGAAGAGGCGTCGGTGAGCAGGAACGCGGTGATGAGCCTGGTCAGGGCTTCCCTGTCCTCCGGCAGGGTCTTGCCCGGGCAGAGCACATCAGCGGCGACCTTTCTCTGATAGTTTTCCTTCAGGTTTCTTGCAAAATACGCAGCTGCCGGCTCCAGGAAGGGCTGATGCTTGGGGATCCCGCGCTTCCCGCTGCGGATCCTGCCGATATAGGAAGCGTCGAAGCTGACGGCGCGTCCCAGCTCGGAGTTTTTTGTGTTGGTCAGATTCATTAAAAAGTCCAGTTTTTCAGCAATCATGGTACTATTGTATCATAACGTGTGTCGAACGCAAGAACTTTGGCATGAATCGTGCCAAAAATGGCAAGGTCAAAACCGATATGTTTGTTTCATATTTATCTTCATGTCACTATAATAGATGTTGGAGATTTTTACTCGCTTTACGGAGATCAGGCGTATACAAATATCCAGAACAGGAGGATACCCAACATGAAAAAGTCAGGCGTGCAGCTGATGGTCATCGGCCTGCTGATCCTTATCCTGGCGGGGACCACGGTCTTTTCCGTGATCCGCTGGAACGACGTGCCGTCACGGAGCACAAAGAGCAGCCGGGATGACGATGATGAGGACGAAGACGAGGACGATAAGGACGGCAAGAAGGATAAGGATAAAGAGGAGGACGGCGAAGAGGACGGGAAAGACAGCCCGGACGGCTCCGATAGTGATGACAAAGAGGCATCCGGAGGACCCTCGGGTGACGGAAGCACGGAAGGCCTGACGGAGGAAGACATCCAGAACGGCATCAACACGGCAAATGCCCTGACAAGCGGCGCCTCGGCAGCCCAGGCGGTCTCCGGCTTTATCCCTTCAGATGCTTCTCCCAGCGCGGATGCCACGGACTTGAACGCCCTTCTGGATGAGGACGGCTTTGGCCAGGACTGGACGGGCCTCTTTGTCTATGACAGGATGGACGGTCTTGTGGAAATGTATGAGAATGCCGGGCAGGAGGTTCCCGAGGAAGCCAAGCAGCAGATCCGGGACACCGTCGGGAAGGATCTGGAATGTACTTTTACGATCTCCAGCGATGGGACCTGGGATTTTGAAGTGGAAGACGGCATGATGGAATGGGATTTTTCCGAGCGCGATCTTTTGACCGATGAGGAGAAGGCTTCCGGTGTGACGCCCACGGACTGCCTCATCACGAATCTGACGGGCAGCGGCTTTGCCATTGAACGCACGATGCGTGACGGGGATGAGAGCGACGAGATGTACGGCACGGGAGATTTCAGGCTCTACGGCGTTGTCTGCGAGGATTCCCAGGGGAAGCTTCTGGTAGGCAGGTGGCAGATGACCCTGGAGATGTATTCCGACGGACAGAAGATGGGGACCACCTATATCGACAGCCATTTTGAGACCAGGCCTCAACCCTATTAAGGAGGATAGATATGAGATGCAATCACTGCGGAATGGAAAATATGGAAGGCGCTGTGGTCTGCGCAAACTGCGGTTCCCCCCTCGCGGGCGGGTATGCGCAGGGCGGGTATGGACAGCAGGGCTATGATCCGAATTATGCCGCCGGAGGCGGGTATGTGCAGGGAGGATATGGTCAGCAGCCGGGATATGATCAAAACTATGCCCAGGGCGGTTATGCCGCCGGAGGCGGGTATGCGCAGCCCGGATACGACCCCAACGCGGGCTATGGTCAGGGGGGCTATGATTATTCCCAGTACCCGGCACAGGACACCTCCGGTATGAGTACGGGCGCTTTCCTCGGCATCGTAGGGCTTTTGATCTGCCTGATCATCGCCGAAGTCGTTTTGTTCATCGCCCCCGGCATCCTGACGGAGCAGCATTATGACGCGGTTTCCGCTTCCTCCCGCTCCAAAGACAAGGACGAGGATGAGGACGAAGAGGAGGACGAGGACAAGGACGACAAGGACAAGAAGGACAAGGATAAGGACGAGGACGAAGAGGAGGAAGACGAGGAAGAGGCTGAAAAAGAGTAGAACATGCAGTAGCCGTTTGTTTGCCTCGTCATTGGAGGAAGTATGAAAACATCTCCGGGCTCTCATTTCGCACCCATCATCGCCCTCACTCTCGTGGCGGTGATCTCTGCCGGCACGCTGATAACGAGTTATGTAAACCCATCTCTGTTCGAGCAATTCG
>CAMNLO010000235.1 GCA_946543095.1 uncultured bacterium | reverse complement strand
CGGAAAGGCCCAGGATCTCCACCGGGGTCGAGGGACCTGCGGATTTGATGCGCTTTCCCTTTTCGTCCATCATGGCCCTGACCTTGCCGTGGCTTGCGCCGGCGGACACAAAGTCTCCCACATGGAGCGTTCCCTTCTGCACCAGGACTGTGGCCACAGGGCCTCTGCCCTTATCCAGCTGGGCTTCGATGACGAGACCTCTGGCCTCTCTGTTTTTATTTGCCTTTAACTCCATGATATCCGCCGTCAGAAGGATGGTCTCCAGAAGGTCCTGGATGCCCTGTCCTGTCTTTGCGGAGATGGGGACAAATTCCGTGCTGCCGCCCCAGTCCACGGGAGTCAGGTCATATTCCGCAAGCTCCGTTTTGACCCTGTCCACATTGGCGCCGGGCTTATCGATCTTGTTCACCGCCACGATGATCTCCACCCCGGCGGCCTTAGCGTGGTTAATGGCCTCCACGGTCTGGGGCATGACGCCGTCATCCGCCGCCACCACCAGCACTGCGATATCCGTGGAGTTCGCGCCTCTCATACGCATGGCCGTAAAGGCTTCGTGGCCGGGGGTGTCCAGGAAGGTCACCTTCCTGTCGTTGACCCTGACCATGTAGGCACCGATGGCCTGGGTGATGCCGCCGGCTTCCTTGTCCGTGACATTGGTTTTTCTCACGGCGTCCAGAAGGGAAGTCTTACCGTGATCCACATGACCCATGACGCAGACCACAGGGGGACGCTCCGTCAGAAGGCTCTCGTCCTCTTCGTCCTCCTTCAGAAGCTCCGCGATGACATCCACCGGAACCTCCTTCTCGCACATGATCTCGTAATCGATAGCGATGTTCTCCGCCTCCTCGAAGGACAGCTCCGTGTTCACAGTGGCGATCTTGCCCTGCAAAAACAGCTTCTTGATGATGACCGAGGGAACCAACTTCATCTTATCCGCCAGTTCCTTAATGGTCAGTGTTTCCGGAATTGTGATCACTTTGATCTGCTCTTCTACAGGTTCCTCTTTCTTCTCGGGCTTGATGAAACGCCCTGCCTTCTTGGTGCGGGTCTTGGGATCCGCGTCCTCTATGGTCAGATTCTTCTTCTTTTTATCCTTGTCCTGTGCCTGGCGCCGCTTGTCTACCGCTTTGCCCTGGCCTTTAGAGCCGCCCTGATTCCCAGGACCAAAGGAACGATTCCCCTGAGGCGTATTCCCTCTCTGGTTTCGATCACCAGGCCTGCCAGAGCCAGTCCTGTCGGAAGATGCCGGAGCAGCCTGGCCATTACGATCACGGGAAGGAGCACCCTGGCGATTCTGTCCCGGACCGCCCTGATTCTGGGGCCGAGCACCGGTATTTCGATCATTCCTTTCCGGTCTTCTTTCCCGCTTCTGCTCCTGGGGCTTTTTCTCCGCTGCAACTGTTCCTCCCTTCTCCTGGTTATTCACCGTGATGATGGTGGTCTCTGCCCGGACACCGCTCATTTCGGCTCCTGCAGCTCTTGCGGGGGCTTCCGCCTCCCGGGCTTTGGGCTGAGGTGCCGCATCCCTTTGCTTTACGGGAGGTTCGGGTTTTGAGGCCGGTGCGGCGGAATATTTCTTTAAGAATTCCTCACTGTTTGGATCCGCGGCCTTGATGCTGGAGCGTATGGGATGGTAGGGGGTCCTGACTCCGGGGCGTCCCGCGGGAGCGCCTCCCTGTCTGTTTCTGTCCTGCCCTCTCTGGGCGGCGGGTCTTACATTGGCGCTGCCCTGAGGATTGGACAGCACAATGATCTTTTTCTTCGGCTTTGCCTGTGGCTCCGCTGCGGAGGGCTCGGCCTTCACGGCCTTTTCCTTCTCCCGGGGTGCCTCCTTCAAAGCCTCCTTTTCCCCGTCCTTCTCCTGTGTTTTCGCGGGTTCGGGGCTTTCTTCCTTCGCGGGAGCCTCCTTCGGTTTGGGTTTCTGGACCAGCTCGGCCTTGGGCTTCACGGGGGCTTTGGGCTTCCCGCCCTCCAAAAGCTCCCTCACAAGCTTTTCCTCTCTGTCGGTAAGCCCGTTGGAATGGGTCTTCCCCATGATCCCCTGGGACTCCAGCAGAAGGATCAGCTCCTTGCTGCTCTTGCCGTATTCCTTTGCGATCTCATTAATCCTCATACCTTACTACCTCCGCGGTTATTCCAAGGGGGTATCCTGCAGCTTTGCCTGCAGCGCCTCCCCGAATCCTCTATCCAAAAGAGCGATCACCGCCCTGTCATCTTTTCCGATGGCCCTGCCCATCAGTGCCATGCTTTCCCCCACCGCCACCGGGATCTTCGCATATGCCGCCTTATCCCGGAATTTCTTCACAGTGTTTTCCGAAGCATCCGACGCAAGGATGATCAGATATGCCTTGCGTTTCCGCACCGCTTCCAGCGCCTTGAACTCTCCGTCCGCCACCCTGCGGGCCCTTGCCGCAAGACTCAGGAGCGAAAGGGCATCATGTTTCATGAATGCTCTTCTCTATCCTTTCGTAGACCTCATCCGGGATCCTTGTGCGAAAGGATCTCTCCAGGCCTCTTGCTTTTTTCAGCTTCCCTCTGCAGGCGGCATCCCTGCACACATAGGCGCCCCTGCCGGGCTCTTTTCCCTGCTGATCGAAAAGGATCTCACCGGTCTTTTGCCTGGCGATCCGAAACAGCCCGGATTTCTCCTTCACTTCCCCGCATACAACGCATTTCCGGAAGTTCTTCAATCCTTGGGATCCTCCAGATCCAGAATGGAATCCGCCAGTTCCTCCAGGCTCAGCTCCTTCTCCGCATCCGCCTGTTCCTCTTCTCCAAAGAGGAAATCTCCCTCGGACTGGGGCGCTTCCTCCTCCAGATAATCCTCATAACGGAAGCCCTCGGCATCCTTTGCCTGGGTCTCGTTCTTGATATCGATCTTATAGCCCGTGAGCTTTGCCGCAAGCCTGGCGTTCTGGCCTTCCCTGCCGATGGCCAAAGACAGCTGGTAATCCGGCACCACCACCTTGGCGGTCTTCTCATCCGGATCCGCGAACACCGCCACGATCTTTGCAGGAGAAAGGGCGTTCTGGATCAGCATGGCGGGGTTTTCATCCCAGGAGATGATATCGATCTTCTCTCCCCTTAATTCGTCCACGATGGCGTTCACTCTGGAACCGTTGATCCCCACGCAGGCGCCCACCGCGTCCACATTGGGATCGTGGGAATACACTGCCATTTTCGTTCTGCTGCCGGGCTCCCTGGCGATGCCCATGATCTCCACTGTGCCGTCCCGGATCTCCATGACCTCGGATTCAAAGAGACGTCTCACCAGATCGGGATGGGTACGGGAAACCAGGATCCTGGGACCCTTTGTAGTGTCCCTCACCTCCAGGATATAGACCTTGATCCTGTCCGTGGGGCGGAAATGCTCGGTCCTGACCTGTTCCTTTTCATTTAAGATGCCGTCGGCCTTTCCAAGGTTCACACTGATATTGCGTCCCATGAATCTCTGGACGATACCTGTCACGACATCCTTTTCCTTGCTGCGATAGCGTTCAAAGACTACATTGCGCTCTTCTTCCCTGATCTTCTGCAGGATCACGTTCTTGGCATTGGTGGTGGCGATCCTGCCGAACTCCTTGGAAGCGATCTCCACCCGGATCTCGTCCCCCGGCTCCAGCTCCACACTGTCGTCATCCAGAAGCTCCTTCGCCCCTTCCAGTGAGATCTGGAACCAGTCATCCTCCACATCATCCTCTGTTTCCACCACCTTCTTGATGGCGTAGAG
>CAMNLO010000234.1 GCA_946543095.1 uncultured bacterium | reverse complement strand
CGCTATGCGGTCGTTTTGCTCCGCAAAAAGGTTCGCTGGCTGTCGCAATATGCATAATACAAGGAATAATGACAAAATGGAACAAAATATACGGATTCTGTCTGAAAACGGAGGATATTATGAAGTCTGCTTTACATGGCACCGGTATATACAGAGGAGCTGCCCTTTTGCTTTCGGGTTTTCTGGCCCTGATGTCCCTTACTTCCTGCGGCGGGGAGGAAGAGGAAGCGGAGGAGGTGGATCAGACCATCAATGTGGATGTGCTGAATCCCGAGCGAAGGGATTTTGTGCTCCATACGGATTTCATGGGCATGGTTTCCCCGGAGGACACCGTGAAGGTCATTCCCAAGGCTTCCGGTGAAGCCACAGGGGTCTTCTTCGAGATCGGCGACCATGTGAACGCCGGAGACGTGCTCTTTACCATCGATGATACGGCGGCCCAGATCAACCTGGCGGTGGCCCAGGCGGGGGCTGCCTCCGCGGAGGCCCAGGTCCGGTCGGCCCAGATCACTGCCGCCAGCGCGGAATTAAAGGAGAGCAGCACCATTGATTCCCTGAACAACGAAAAGGTGCAGCAGCTGGTGGACCAGCAGGGAGATATGGAGGATCTGGACACCAGGATCAAAAATGCTGAGCTGGCGGTGAAGCAGGCGGAGATCAGCCTGAACACTTTAAATGACAGCAAATCCACTCTGAAGGGCCGCAGGAACAGCCTGGACAATGCCCTGGACGAGATCGACGATGCCTTAAAGGATGCCACGGATTCCGCTGAGCGGGCGATCTTAAACGACCGCAAGGCGGAGCTTCAGAATTCCAGGGACTCCGTGAAAGCCTCCCAGGAATCCCTGGATGACCAGATCGCCAATGCCTCCATGACCGTGCAGCAGGCAAAGAACGATCTGGAACGGGCAAAGGAGGCCAAGGCCAATGCCCAGGGATCCAATCTTGTGAAGAACACGGAAACGGACAGGAATATCGCAAGCACCATGGAAGAACTCCAGCTGGATAAGGAAAACGCGAAAGCCCAGGAGAGCATCGCGAAGGCCGGGGTGGAGAGCGCCGCGGTGAGTGTGGAGCAGGCGGAGCTGAATCTTTCCTATTACACTGTGAAGGCTCCCATCTCCGGCTATATCCAGTCGAAGAAGGTGGAGCTGCACAATACGGTCTCTTCCTCCGAACCGGCTTATGTTATCGTGAATCAGGATTCCATGACCGTTACCTTTGATGTCAGCGAGGATGTGATGAAGACCCTTTCCATCGGCCAGAAGGTTACGGTGGACAGAAACGGAGCCCTGTATGAGGGCAGGATCACGGAGATCGCCGATGCGGCGGATCAGTCCACAGGCCTCTTTGCCGTGAAGGCATCCGTGACGGATCAGGCATCGGAATTGTCCGCAGGCACAGCCGTTATGGTCACGGCAGACACCTATTCTTCCAAGAATGCCCTGCTGATCCCTTACGCCAGTGTGTATTACGAGGACGGAAGCGCCTATGTGTACACGGAGAAGGACGGCAAGGCTGCAAAGACATATATCCAGACCGGATTGTTTGATTACGAAAGCATCGAGGTTTTGGAAGGCCTTACGGAAGAGGATAAGGTCATCACCACCTGGGCGGCCCAGATGTCTGACGGAGCGGATGTGAGGATCATATCCAAAACGAATTAAATAAATTCGTTTTGGATATCGTCGCTCGCAGAATAATTGCGGGTTTGAGCAAGCTCAAACCGCAATTGCTTTGTTCGCTTACTATAAATACCGGTAAGGCTGACAGCGCAGAAGAATAGGAAGTTTATTATATGGATCTGACAAAAGTTGCTTTAAAACGCCCCATTTCATGTCTGATGCTGATCCTGGCCCTGATCATCTTCGGGACCAGTTCGGTCTTCACGTTCAAGATGGAGCTCACGCCAAACTTGAATATGCCCTATCTGGGAGTCCCCACCACCTATCCCGGGGCGGATCCCGAGAGCGTGGAAGAGCTGGTGACCAAACCCGTCGAGGACTGCGGAGAGACACTGACCGGCTTAAAAAGGATCATGAGCCAGTCCAGCGAGGGGTATTCCTTTGTGGTGTTTCAGTTCAATTACGGCGCGGATACCAAGGAGATCCGGGAAAATTTAAGGACAGCGCTGGAAGCGGCGATGGACAAGATGCCCGATTCGGTAAAACGTCCCACCATCAATGAACTGAGCATGACCGACAACAGCACCGTCATGGGGATCTCCGCCATAGAGGTCGGCGACATCGATCTGTTCAATGTGGTGAAGCAGGATATCGTTCCCCAGCTGGAGACCGTCTCGGGAGTGTCCGAGGTGTCCGTTTTCGGAGGCAGGGAAAAATACATCCAGATCCGGTTAAAGCCGCAGATGATGAAGCAGTACGGACTGACCATGGAATCCCTTTCGGAGGTGATCTCAAAGGCGGATTTCACGGTTCCCGCAGGGAGCATCGACCAAAAGGAGCAGACCGTGTCCGTGGTCGTCGGTGCGGATTATGATACGGTGCAGATGTTGCGGAGTCTCTCCATCACCACAGGCACGGGCAAAGCCCTGCATCTTTCCGAGGTGGCGGATATTTCCGAAACGAATAAAAAAGCCACGTCCTATTCCCGCTATGATGGGCTGGACAATGTGGGGATCACCATCAAGAAAAACCAGAGCTACGGCACAGTGAATGTGTGCGCGGATGTGAAAAGAAAGCTGGAACAGATCGCCGAGGCCAATCCCGCCATCCAGTTCGAGATCTCCAATGATGCCAGTGAGAGCATCGAGGATTCCTTACATTCAGTGGCGGAGACTCTTGTCATCGGTGTGATCCTCTCCATGGCTGTTCTGTTCATTTTCTTCGGGGATATCAAAGCCTCACTGATCGTGGGTTCTTCCATCCCCGTTTCCCTTTTGATGACACTGATCCTCATGAGCTTTTCCGGCTTCACGCTGAATGTGGTCACCATGGGTGCCCTGGTCATCGCCATCGGCATGATGGTGGACAACGCCATCGTGGTGGTGGAAAGCTGCTTCAGGTCATATGAAACGGGGCTCGGTTTCTTCCAGGCTGCCATGCAGGGCACAAAGGAGGTGACAGCATCTGTTATCGCCTGCACTGTCACCACCGTTGTGGTCTATCTCCCTATCGCCGCCATGAGCGGTTTGGTGGGACAGATGTTCTCCCAGCTGTGTTGGACCATTGTCTACGCCATGGGAGCATCTCTCCTCGCGGCTCTCACCCTTGTGCCCCTGTTCTACGCAATCTTCAGACCCGTGGAAAAAACGGATATCCCGGTGAACAGGTTTTTGGACTGGTTCCGGAAATGGTATGAGCCCATGCTTCACTGGCTTCTGCATAAAAAGATACTGGTCAGCCTGTGTACCATAGGCGCCCTTGTGCTGGCGGTTCTGGCAGCCTCGACTTTGAACATGGAGCTGATGCCCTCGTCGGACTCAGGCATAGTCGATATTGATGTCACCTTCCGTTCCGGTACAAAGCTGGAGAAGAAGAACGAGCTGATGACCCAACTGGAGCAGATGGCCTTTGAAGATGAGGACGTGGAGCATGTGACCGTTTCCGTTGGAGAAAGCAATTCCTTAAGCTTAAAGCTGAAAAAGGATAAGAATATCAAAACGATCGATAAAGTGGAGGACTGGATCGAAAAGACCGCGGACCTCACGGATGTAGACATCAATATCTCCGGGTCAGGGGGCGGCATGATGGGCATGACCAACGAATCCGAAATGGGGGTCCAGATCCAGGGTCATGATTCCC
>CAMNLO010000233.1 GCA_946543095.1 uncultured bacterium | reverse complement strand
CAACGTGAATAAATGTATCAAAAGGATCATCGTAGTGATCAGCTGAAGAGTAATACAGTTTATTCTCTTGTAACTGCAGCAGGGAATTCTCGCTCACAGGACGAAATCTGCACAGGTATTCGGGAGTATTTATCGTAGCAAGTAACGCCTGTAAATGATCAGGGGTATTGTCTCGAATACTGCATAGCGTATCCCAAAATGCTTTTCTTTCTGAGCTGTTCATTATTTCTTATCCTCACCATTAATCTAATTTGACATTTTATTGCAATCAGCCCGTATTCTGCATGAAGAAATCTACACTCCACAGGTCATGTAAAATCGTATCCTTGGTAAATAGAACTCGATCTTACTACCCCAAAACCACCCCACGGCGGCGAAAAAGTATGACAATTTATGCCATTTTGTTCCGTATTTTCAGGGGCCGAAAACTGCCTTTAGAACCCTCGCAAACCACGCAGCCAGGCGCTTTTTTTACGCATCATCCTCCAGCTCGTAGGGTGTCATCTGGTAAACGTAGTAATTCAGCCAGTTGCTGTAGAGGATATTGCAGTGGGCTCTCCACATGAGATATGGCATTTCGGCGGGATCGTCGTTGGTGAAGTAGTTCACCGGGCGGATCTTCTCCAGCCCTTTTTCCACGTCCCGCTTGTATTCGTTGGCAAGGGTGACCCTGTCGTATTCGGGATGCCCCATGACGAAGATCTGCCGGCCGTCGTGGGTCATGGTGAGGAAAACGCCTGCTTCATCGGATTCCGCAAGGGTGTAGAGGGCATCACAGTTTTTGATGGCCTCCGCGGGAACAGCGGTGTATCTGGAATTGGGGGCTAAGAACTTATCGTCAAAGCCCCGAACCAGGGGTTCTTTTCTGTGCAGCACCTTATGCCAGAAGAGGCCCGTGAGCTTTTCCGGAAGTCTGACCTTGGGAAGGCCGTAGTGGTAATACAGCCCCGCCTGTGCGCCCCAGCAGATATGCAGCGTGCTGGTCACATGGGTTTTGGACCACTCCATGACCTCACACAGCTCCTCCCAGTAGTCCACCTCCTCGAATTCCAGCTGTTCCACCGGCGCGCCCGTGATGATCAGGCCGTCAAAGCGGTTCTTCCTGAAATGGTCGAAATTATCATAGAATTTATTCAGATGGGAGGCTGCGGTATTCTGGGACTGATGGGAATCCATCTTCATAAAGCTGATGTCCACCTGCAGGGGGGTGTTGGAAAGCGCCCGCAAAAGCTGCAGCTCCGTATCCTCCTTTAAGGGCATCAGATTTAAGATGCAGATCTTTAAGGGACGGATGTCCTGATGGATCGCGCGGTTCTCATCCACCACAAAGATATTTTCGTTCTCCAGGATCTCCTTGGCGGGAAGATCGTTCTGTGTCTTGATCGGCATATCTAAACTGTTTCCTCCATAGTGTTCCGGATTCCGGGATCAAAAGCCCGAATGGATCGTCAGGGCTTATGTCTGTGCAGGCGCGGTTCATTCCGGCCCCGACGTTACATTATAATGCGGAAGAATCGCGATGACAAGTAACGAAGCCGCCGCACAGGGCCTGTACCGGATGCATCCGTCATTCCGGGAGCGCAAGTCCGTACCGGGCAAGGAAATCCTCCTCCGAAAGGATCGGGACCCCCAGCTCCTTCGCTTTTTTGTTTTTGCCGGAATTTGAGGTGATGTCATTATTGATCAGCACCGTGGTCTTTGCGGAAACGGAACCGGACACCTTCCCGCCGTTTTCTTCGATCAGCGCCTTCAAGGCGTCTCTGTTTTCAAAATGCTGAAGGCTCCCCGTGATCACGGCGGTGACGCCTGAAAGGGCCGCATCCTCTCCCGCAAAGCTCTCGGGATCCAATGTGATCTCCGACAGCAGATCCTCCAGCTCCTCCATCTTCCCATCATCCGCAAAGTATTCCGCAAGCCCGGAGGCCAGCACCGGCCCGATCTGGTCAATGGCTGCGAACTCCTCCGCGGAGGCTTGCCTGAGCGCCTCCGGATCTCCGCGAAAGGCCTGGCTCAAAAGCCGCCCGGTGGCCTGTCCCACCCCGGATATCCCAAGGGAAAACAAAAGCCTTGAGAGGGTGGTATGCCTGGCTCTTTCAATGGAATTCATCAGGTTCTCATAGGAGAGCTCTCCAAAGCCCTCCATTTCCACGATCTCCTGACGATAGGCACTCAGACGGAAGATGTCCCCGAACCGGTGGAGGAAGCCTCTTCCCAAAAATTTCTCCAGGGTCTGCTCCGACAGTCCCTCGATATTCATGGCTCCCCTGCTGACAAACAGGGAAAAGGCCTTCAGCTTTTTCGCGGGACACTCGGGATTCACGCACAAAAGCACCTCGGAATCATTCTCCTTTGCGATCCTTGTTTTGCCGCCGCAGACCGGGCAGGTGTCCGGGATCGCAAGTTTTCCGCTGCCCGTCAGGTTCTCCGCGATCTGAGGGATGATCATATTCGCCTTGTAGACCGTGATCCTGTCTCCGATCCCCAGCTTCAATTCCTTTACGATGCTGATATTGTGGACGGAGGCCCGCTTTACTGTGGTGCCCTCCAGCTCCACGGGGTCAAAGACAGCCACGGGATTAATGAGCCCGGTCCTGCTTGCGCTCCATTCGATATCGCGCAATACAGTCTCCGCCTGCTCATCCGCCCACTTAAAAGCGATGGCATTCCGCGGGAATTTGGCGGTCCTGCCAAGAGAAGCCCCGTAGGAAAGCTCCTCCAAAGTCAGCACCAGGCCGTCGGAGGG
This sequence comes from uncultured bacterium, assembly GCA_946543095.1. Lineage (GTDB taxonomy): Bacteria > Bacillota > Clostridia > Lachnospirales > Lachnospiraceae > CAMNLO01. The sequence goes on along the minus strand of CAMNLO010000233.1, from coordinate 1,022 downwards.
GATCTCGTTGGAAGAGATCCGCTGCTCGAATTCCCCCACGGCCCCCACCACGGTTTCAGGGGTCACGGAAACGGACTCCACCACCGCAAAGCCCTGCTCTCTTAAAAAATCCATCTGGGCAAGGAAACTGTCGCCGAAATCCGCATCCTCCGCGGACACAAGGGAAAAGGCGATAAACCGGACATTTCGTTCCTTCGTAACACGGTTGTCCAGCTGTCTGACGGAGCCGCTGCAGAGATTTCTGGGATTCTTATAGGGCGCCTCCCCTTCCGGCAGGGATGCGTTCACCTTCTCGAAATCCGCATAGGAGATCACCGCCTCGCCCCTTAATACCAGCTCCTTCCGGAAGGGAATGCTTACGGGCACATTGGCAAAGACCCTGGCATTATTGGTGATGACCTCGCCGATCTCACCGTTGCCCCTGGTCACCGCCTTTTCCAGCAGACCGTTCCGATAGGTCAGCACAATGGTGAGGCCGTCCAGCTTCCAGGAAAGCACCCCGGGATGGCCGGAGAGCCAGTTTGCAAGCTCCTCCCTGTCCTTGGTCTTATCCAAAGAAAGCATGGGGGAAGCGTGCCTTTCCTTGGGGAGGGAGGAGACCGCCTCATACCCCACCCGCTGTGTGGGAGAATTGGACAAAACGATGCCCGTTTCCTGCTCCAGCCGCACCAGCTCGTCATAGAGCCTGTCGTACTCCAGATTGGACATCAGCTCCTGATCCCCCGCATAATAGGCGCGGCCGGCCTCATTCAGAAGGCCGGCCAGGGCGATCAGCTTATCCTTCGGGTCAGCGATGGTTTCTATTTCCCGGATCTCCAATGCTTCCTGTCTCCTCTCTTATCCGCTGTTCTTCCGCCATGCTTCCTCACATGCCGCTTTAGCGGCAGCCCGAGGAGAATTCGCGTATGCGGATTCTCTGATGGGATCAGTGTGATTTGGGCCGCTCTGTAATCTCAGCCGAAGGCTGAGTATGCACAAAATACGGGTATGGAAAAACTGCTATCGAGCAGTTTTTTCATACT
>CAMNLO010000232.1 GCA_946543095.1 uncultured bacterium | reverse complement strand
ACCTTCTTGATGGCGTAGAGCTGATATTCTCCGGTTTCCCGATCCAGCTTCACCTCCACGTTTTCGGACTTTCCGAAATGGTTCTTGCAGGCGGTGAGAAGAGAATTCTCGATGGCGTCAAAGATCGCGTCCCTGCTGATCTCCTTCTCCTTCTCCAGGATATCCAGTGCTTCCATTAATTCGATGTTCATGTCGTTTGCTCCTTCAGGTTTAAAAGTCTGTATGCAGTCTCATATCCGCAAGCTGCTCTCTTTCAAAAGCAACTGTCCTGTCACCTACCCAAATGCTGACCGTCTTGTCGGTGTAGCCCGTCAGTTCACCCATCCATTCCTTTTCTCCCTCCAGCGGTTTGAACAGCTTGATCTCCACCGGGCATCCCAGGCTTTTTTCCAGATGCCTGTCCTTGGTCAGGCGGCGTCCCAGTCCGGGAGAGCTGACCTCCAGGGTGTAGGCGTCGGGAATGAAATCCTCGCTGTCCAGGGGTGCGTCCAGGGCTCTGGAGACGGCCTCGCAGTCATCGATGGAAACGCCTCCCTCTTTGTCGATATAGGCCCTGAGATAATACTCCCCGGCTTCCTTTACGTATTCCACGTCATAGACCGACACGCCGTTTGCAGCGGCGATGGGGGTGAGGATCTCTTCAAATCTTGTTTCGATGTTTTCCCGTTTGCTCAAATTTCACCTCATATCAAAAATATAAGAGTGGATGAAAACCCACTCTTACTACAAAAAACAGCTTGTAGGGGAATCGAACCCCTGTTTCCGCCGTGAGAGGGCGGCGTCTTAACCGCTTGACCAACAAGCCTTAAGCTAGTACTTTTCGGGGGAACCCCCATTTGACGGCGTACCAGACAACGTCTTAACCGCTTGACCAACAAGCCTTAAACAATGTAATTATACTATACTGATTTTGAAAAAGCAACCCTTTTTTTCGGCAGGAAAAACGGCGTCTTTTCTGCGGTTATTTCTGGTCATCTCCCCCGAAATTGATGGAGAAATGCAGATGGGCCCCGTCAAAGGAAAGGTTAAAGTTTCTCTTCTTTTTCTCCGGCTTCTTTTTCCTGCGGTGAGCTTCTTTTGCTGCTTTGCTCTGCACCGTGCTCTGCACCGCTGTCTCTTCCGCAGCTGAGACAAGCTCAGGTGCCTTCTCCGGCACCTTCTCCGCAGGCTTTTGCTGAGGGACCTCTCTGGGCCTTAATACGCTTTCGATGGCGGAGACCGCATTGCCGGAGGCAGGGGAGCTTTCCTGATGCTCCAGGTGCTCCAGCTTTTCGGGATCCCAGGGCTTAATGACCTTCGCTTCTGTCTCCATGCCGCCCACGGGCTTTCTGCTCTCCAGCACCCGGGGTTCTTCTTCCCTTGTGACAGCGCTCATACCGAAATTCCATTCCAGGAAATCCGGATCTTCCGGCATATGGCTTGCGGGAGTCTCCACAGGGGGCTCCAGCACTGCTCTCTCCGGCATCACCTCCGGCGCCTGCTGGGTCTGGGGGATGTCCACATGCCTGTAGGTGGGGGTGGACATCAGGGCGGCCGCCGCGTTGGCTGCGGCAGTGGGGGCTGCGTAGACTGTGGGAATGGGCACGGATGCTTCCTCCCGAACTCCTGTCGCGGCAGGCTGTACTGCGGTGGGATCGTAATTGATGGCAAGCTGGGGGGCTGCATCCGGAGGTATAATGGCCGCGGACTGCGCTGCTGCGGCAGATTGCGTCGCTGCCATAGTTTGTGCCGCCAGGGATTCTGGTGTTATGTTAACCGCAGGCTGAGCCGTAGTCAAATGCTGTGCCGCGGTGGGGTCATTGTTGATGGCAAGCTGGGGGGCCGCTGCAGCATCCGGTGTTATGTTAACCGCAGGCTGAGCCGTAGTCAAATGCTGTGCTGTGGTGGAGTCATAGTTGATGGCAGGCTGGGGGGCCGCTGCAGAATCTGGTGTTATGTTAACCGCAGGCTGAGCCGTAGTCAAATGCTGTGCTGCGGTGGGGTCATAGTTGATGGCAAGCTGGGGGGCCGCTGTAGCATCCGTTGTTATGTTAACCGCAGGATGAGGCATCGGTGCAGGCTGGGGCATCGGCGCAGGCTGGGCTGCGGGCTCTTCCACTGCAGCTCCCGCCGGCAGCCGCCGGATCTCCAGAGTCAGCCTGCCTGAGCGCACTCCCTCCAGGACCTTTTCCAGCTGCTCCTTCGGAAGGGAGGCCTTCAGGATCTCCGCCTCACCGGGAAGAAGCATATTCCCATTCTCCGAAGAAATTCCCGTAAACCGGGTGGACTCTCCGGTATCAGGCATCTGCGCATTGCCTGAGGTCCGGAAGGTCCTGTCATAATCCCCCCAGGAGGAACCGCCGAAGGAAGGCATATCCGGCACGGGGATCGCAAGGGTCTTGTCATCCTCCTCCCACACGGAACCGCTGAAGCCCGTGGGGGCTGACATATTCAAAGGAACCGTCCGCTCCTCTTCCCCCCAGCCGGTTCCGGTAAATCCGGAGGCTGTAGCCCTGTCCATACTGAGGGGAACGGTCTGCTCTTCCTCCGGCCATGCGCTCAATGCTCTGTTTGTGTCCATAAAAAATGCCTCTTTTCCTGTTATGTGAAGACCACATAAAATGCGTCGCTTACGATCATCTCTCCCGTATCGTTCAGATAGGCGATGCGATACCGCTCCTTCATTGGCTTTGCCGATCGGAACAGATGGGAAAATTCCATGTTGTTCTGCTCCTTGAACACCTCTGTCGTCTGCCAGTCATCCTGCCTGAACACCTGCAGGCAGCCTGCCCTGGGCGGCCTGTTCATTCTCCACTTTGCCTCCACGGTGTTGCCGCATTTTCCCCGGAGATCCTCCGGCTGTGCAACGAACCGTAAAGGGATGAAGGCTTCATACAAAACCTCCGCCCTGAGCTGTTTGTTCTCATCCCGGTTATAGAAGACCTCCGCATCCTTCAGGCCCACCAGGACCTTCGTTTCGCTGCCGAATCTGTTCCGGCCCAGGGCCTTCAGCTTCACTCTCAGCAGATAACTGCCCTCTGCAAAGCTCTCCCCGGGTCTTGCCCGGTGTCCCTCCTTTTCCCAGATCACATCCGCTATGGAATACGCAGCATCCTCCGGGACCCGGGCAGTGAAGCTGATCCTTTCGCCTGTGGCAGGGGGCGTGATCCCCAGGATCTCTATCCTGGTGAGAACCTTACTGTTTCTAAGATAATACAGGGCAATGAAAAAAACAAGTGTGAAAAATGCCGCCGCAAGGGTCGTAAACAGACCTTCCGGAAGATATGGATAATGCATCCTGACCACTGTCTCCCCTCCCCCCACATACAGAAGATGATTCTTTTCATAGGCATTGGAGGTGGAAAAATCAAACATATCATGCCAGGAAAGAGTGGTGTTCACATCATTCTCGCCGGAGCGGATCCGGATCACCTCCCCTTCATAGCTGATCGCAAGGGGGATCAGCTTTCTTTCGGGAAGCTTTCCTGCGGGGAATGCCAAGGTTTTCTCCAGAAGCCTTCCCACCGCCTGATCGGCTGTTAAGGAATAATGATAGGAAAGCCCCAGACCGATGAAGATGATGTTGTCATTATATGCGCTTCCCAGAAAGGAAAGCTCCTCCCCCTGCTCCTCGATATGCCCCCAGACATTGGTAAGACCGTTCAGGTACACTGTGCTCCAGTCCGAATACCCCGGTGCAAAATACTCCGGGTTGATCCGGCCTTCTGTGGTATAAAGATCCGGATAGCCGTTTTTGAAACGGATCCAGGAGGCCGTAACGCCGAGGAA
>CAMNLO010000231.1 GCA_946543095.1 uncultured bacterium | reverse complement strand
CGCAGCAATTCCAGACAGCACCGGATCAGCAGCAGGCAGCGCAGGAGCCGCAGATGGCACAAGCTTCACCGGAGCCGCAAATGCAGCAATCCCAGGCAGCACCGGAGCAGCAATCGCAGCCGCAGCCCGCACCCCAGCAGCCTTCCCCCTACGAGCAGCCCGTCCCCGGGGCGGATGACGAGCCTGTCTACGGACGGGGCCTCTTTGTGCTGCTGGCCGCCATTGTGATCACCTTTGCGGGGATCTTGATCGTGGGCAGCATCGTGGTGAAGGACTTTGTGGACGGACTGCCGCGATTTGAAACCCATTCCGGCGGCTTTTCCGTTCACATTCCCGCGGATTCCTCCGAAGATGAGAGCGCACATCACAGCGAACAGCCCCATCAGGGAGAAGATAACACCCATAGCGGCCACGACGGCTACGACGATCATAGCGGATATGACGATCATGACGTTTACGGCGATCAGCATGGTTACGGTGATGATGACCCGGATGATTATGATGACTGGGAGGACTGGGACGGCTACGACGATTGGGAAGACTGGGACGGGTATGACTATGATCCCCATGATGACATAGAGGATTACGGGGAGTTTTACGGCTTCCCCTCCCGGGAAGAGGGAGCGGGGGCAGACTATGTGGAAGGGCTTCTGGAGGCCGGCAGCACCTATGAGGTGGGGCGGCCCGTAGAGAGCCACAAGGACTTTCCCATGGATGCGGATTATCTGGAGGAGATCACTGACGATGTCTCCTACGAGCTGGATTATGATGTGGAGATGGAGTATTTTGAATACGAGGACTACTACGACGAGGGAAGCTACTGCCTCTATGTGGAGTATCCCGTGTTTTCCGCAAAGGATAAAAAGGGCTCCGGGACCGATTTTGAAGAGATCAACACTATTCTGCAGCAGGAGATCGGCTATCTGTCCGCCGCCATGGACAATGTGGTGAGCTATGAGGTCACCGCCTACGCGGACGCCCATATCTGCTACATGGCGGAGGATATGGTCAGCGTGGTCTATCAGGAGCAGCTGCAATGGGACGAGGGCGCGGCAGTCCGCCTGAGCACCGTGTGCTTTGATCCCGGGACCGGCAGGATCTTGAATGTCATGGACGATTTCCGCGTGGATAAGGCCTTCACAAAGGCTGTTGCGGACCAGATCGTGGAGCAGGGTCTGGGAGATTATCTGGAGGGCGTGGAGGATTCCCGGCTGATGGAATGGCTTTCCCCGGATTCTCCGGATGTGATCGCCTACTACACCCCCCTGGGCCTGGAGATCGGCTATAATGCCGATTGGGGCTGGCTTACCGTGACCTTAAAGGACTATGAGGCCTATCTGAAAAGGGGAAGGTAGGAGCGGTTTCCCGGCAAAAGAAGGGACCTTGCCATTTGGGAGCATTCCCTGTATAATCCTTTCTGCGGGGCCGGCAAAGAGCCCCGCAGTTTACCCGTTTCTGAAGCATCTGTTTTATCTTGGCCGGTTTCGGCACCGATTCACTGAAGCATTTTTAAAAAAGGTATTGACAACAGAGAACGTTTGTTCTATTCTATCAATCAGAACAGATGTTCGCAAGAGAAAGGTCGGAAAGAATGGAAAAGAACGAGAGATTAAAAGCACTGGATGCGGCTCTGTCGCAGATCGAGAAGCAGTTCGGCAAGGGCGCGGTCATGAAGCTGGGGGATCCTTCCTCCAGGATGAATGTGGAGACGATCCCCACCGGCTCCCTGTCATTGGATCTGGCGCTGGGTCTGGGGGGCATTCCCAAGGGCAGAGTCATTGAGATATACGGACCGGAGTCCAGCGGTAAGACCACCGTGACCCTTCATATGATCGCGGAGGTACAGAAGAGAGGCGGCATCGCAGGCTTTATTGATGCGGAGCACGCGCTGGATCCCGTATATGCGAAAAATATCGGCGTGGATATCGACAATCTCTATATCTCCCAGCCGGACAACGGGGAGCAGGCCCTGGAGATCACGGAGACCATGGTCCGTTCCGGCGCCATGGATATCGTGGTGGTGGACTCCGTAGCGGCATTGGTCCCCAAGGCGGAAATTGACGGGGAGATGGGAGACCAGCAGGTGGGCCTCCACGCAAGGCTGATGAGCAAGGCCTTAAGGAAGCTTACCGGTGTCATCAGCAAGTCCGGCTGCGCCGTGGTGTTCATCAACCAGTTAAGAGAAAAGGTAGGGGTCATGTTCGGCTCCCCGGAGGTCACCACAGGAGGCCGCGCCCTGAAATTCTATGCCTCCGTCCGTCTGGATGTGCGCAGAAGCGAGACGCTGCGTTCCAACGGTGAGGTCATCGGAAACCGCACCAAGGTGAAGGTGGTAAAGAACAAGATCGCGCCCCCCTTTAAAGAGGCGGAATTCGATATCATGTTCGGGGAAGGGATCTCCAAGGAGGGAGATATCCTGGATCTGGCGGTGAAGGCGGATGTGGTGCAGAAGTCCGGAGCCTGGTTTGCCTATCAGGGCGAGAAGATCGGCCAGGGCAGAGACAACACCAAGACCTATCTGAAGGAGCATCAGGATATCTGCAAGGAGATCGAAGATAAGGTCCGGGAAAAGTATTTCGCGGAGAATGACCTGGGCGCATCCGACAGTGCGCCTGCGGCAAAAGCAGCAGCTGAGGAAGCGGAATAGGATCCGCAGTTGGAGATCCTTTCCGTAAAAGCCCTGGGGAAGGGCCGGTTCAGGCTCCTGTTGGAGAATGGAGAGCAGTGCGCGATCTATCAAAAGGACGCACAGCGCATCGGCCTTGGAAAACTGGGGAGGAAGAGAGATACGGATGAAGAAGCTCCTGTCGGAGAGTACCCCTGTGAGGAGGACTCCGGCAGGGAGGCTTCCGGAGCAGGGAATTACGGGGAAGGTGTATCCGGAGATGATGTGCCCCTTCCCCGGCTTTCCCCGGAGGGTTTTCGGCTCCTGATGGAGGAGATCCTTCCGGAGCGGGCCAGAGCCAGGGCGATGTACCTTCTGGCAAAAAGAGATTACCCGTCGGAGCAGATCCGGGAGAAGCTGCGGGAGGGCTGCTATCCCGAAGACTGCATCAGCGGTGTGATACAGGAACTGCAGGAGCTGGGCTATCTGGATGATGCGCAGTACACAAGGGATTATATCGATGCCAATCTGAAGGGCAAAGGGAAACGCAGACTGAAGGCTGATTTACTGAGAAAAGGAATCCCCGCAGAGATCTTCGAGGAGGCCTACCTGGAAATCGCCGGGACAGACTGCCCAAATGGAGAGACAGGCAGTTGTTCTGAACGGGATGCATGGAGTACCGGATGCACTGAAGATATGGATATGAAGGAGATATCATCCGAGGAGAGGGCGCAGAGGTCAGAGCGTCAAAGGATCCATGAGCTGCTGTACAAAAAAGGCTATCATGGAGACCGGGCAGATGATAAAGAGAAGCGAAGAGTATTCGGCTTTCTGGCAAGGCGCGGTTTTTCCCCCGCCGACATCCTTGCCGCCATGCGTGAATACTCGGAGATCCTTTGACATGATTTCAGATGTATTTGACTGATGATCTCAGTTGCATTTGACTGATCACAGCAGCCCGACAGAGAATTCCAGATTATTGCGTCTGCTCTTCGTTTTCATATCTATTTCAAGCACAGAAACGGCATTGTGGTACAGATTATTGCCAGGATCAGGAATCAGATTTCTTGCGGTCCTGTTCAGTCGCTTGTCATCGGTTATCCCCCATACTGTTATGGAAACGCTGATTAAAGCGTTTCCCCCGCCGGATTCGGGTCGCGAAGCGAC
>CAMNLO010000230.1 GCA_946543095.1 uncultured bacterium | reverse complement strand
ACGGACAGTCCCGCAGTCCCGTTGGTCACGAGAACATTCTTCATCCCGGCCTCATGGATCAGCTTTGCCGTGTCCCGCACAAACTCCCAGCCCACAAGAGGCTCGTTATAGGTGAAGGCTGCGCCGATATTGCCCTTTTCCTTCAGATCCTCCGCCAGCTCGCAGATCTCCTCAGGATGCATCCTCCGGAATTCCACCTGCTCCCCGGGATGGGCGATCTCGTGGTTCTGGCAGAAGGGGCAGAAGAGATTGCAGCCGAAGCTTCCCAGAGACAGGATGCGGCTTCCGGGGAAAAACCTTGCGAGGGGCTTTTTCTCGATGGGATCCAGGGCCAGGGAGGTCACGGCACCGTAGTTCGCGCAGACGATCCTGCCCCCCTGATTCCTGCGGGCAAGGCAGGGTCCCTGCTCTCCCTCCGCAAGATGGCACCTGCGGAAGCAGACCATGCACTGCGCCTTTACGGCGTCCTGTTTTCTGACGTGGTTCAGCATATTGATTTACACATGCCGCACCACTTCAAAGCGGTACAGCTTCACCGGCTCATTCTCCGGAATGGCGGCCTTGCGCTTTGCGATGGCGATCTGCTCCTCCACCGTGTCCACGCCCTCCAGATTCGGCAGAAGCAATCCTCTTCGCATGCCGTTTTCCACCACCACGCCGTAGCGGACCACATCCAGCTCCTCTTTTCCGGAAATGGGCTCCATGACCCCAAGCACATCCACGGAGATCTCCAGCTCCGGAAGCTCGGAGGCCTGCACCGGGCGGAATCTGGGATCCCTTGTGGCGGCGCTGATGGCGTTTTCAATGATCTCCTCGGCGATATTCTCCTGCACGGGGCCGATGGTGCCGATGCAGCCTCTGAGCTCTCCCCGCTTGTGCAGAGACACGAAGGCCCCCGCTCTCCGCCCGGTCATATCCTTTGGCAGCCCTTCGGGACGCTTGATCTTCTTTCTGTCTATGACATAGCTTTCCAGGGAAGCCCTGGCCAGCTTCACGTAAGGGTCCTCAAACTCCCTGGCCTTCTTTAGCTTTTCCTTCTGCTCCTCTTCCCACCCGGCGAGAAAGCGCCTGTTTTCATCCTCTCCCGTCACATCATAGGTGCAGACCCCGTAGCCCACGCCGAAGGTGGCCTCATGGGTGGCTTCCCCTGCCGATACGGAACGCCCGTCCAGGGCCCCTGCCATGATCACAAAGGAGCGGTGGCCGCATTCCGCGGCTTTCTCGCAAAAGGCATCATCAAAGGAAAGCAGCTCCCCGAAGGCCGCCCTTCCCATAACATCCATAATGCGTTCGTCATACTCCGGACCCTCCTTGGCAAAGCCGTAGGGCCCCTCCGGTTTCATCTTATGGGACAGATCCCCGCTGCCGATCATCACAACCTTCCGCCCCAGCTCTTCAGAGACCCGTGCGATCATTATCCCCAGCCGGTAGTGCTCCACCAGGGGAAGGCCGGAAAGCCCGATCCGTATGGCTTTGATCTTCCCTGCCGCTTCAGGGTCGCTTTTCTGCATAAAATACAGAGGGATCATTGTGGCATGGTCCAGAGCGGGGTTCCTTTCCCCGAAGGTCCCCAGGGGGAATTCCTGCTCATCCGCCAGGGATTCCAGGGCAATGGTGAAATCCAGATCGTAATCTGTCTCCACCTTCACCTCCGGCGCCCCGAAGCTCCCGAAATCCCCTTTCGCGTGCCTCCCGGGAGAGATATGGAAATAATCCGCGTAGCACACGCTGTGGGGTGTGGTAATGATCACGGTGTCCGGCTGTTTCGAAAGAACAAACTCCGCCGCTTTTTTGTAAGCTTCGATGGTGGTTTTGATCTGCTGTTCCTCTCCCTTCCCCACTTCCGGAATGATCAGCGGGGGATGGGGAACCATGATCGCTCCCAGTATACTCATTGCTTTTCCTCCATTCTGAAGCGAAGCGGAGGAACTGCGAGGCGAATTTCAAATTCGCCGATGCAATTCAAATCGGTGACGCTTCGGCACCGATTCAGGTTTGAAAGAAATGCTTTCGAGCATTTCTTTCAAACTTTCTCCTGATTATCTGCCCGAGAAAAACCTGGACAGAGGTGAAATGACTGCCGTAAACTGCTGAATGGAATCATTCAGGGCCTGAAAATCGATGCTGTCGATCTTCTCCTTCAGCTCTGTCAAATCCCCCACCGCCAGGTCGGTCAGGTTGTTCATGTTTGCCACCAGACCTTCGATGTCCGCGTTCCGCAGGGCATTGGAGGTCTCCTCCAGATTCCGTAAACTGATCATTGCCGAAGAGTAGATCTCCTCCACTCTTGGCAGGATAAACATCAGTGCTCCCGCTAACATCACCAGGATCAGCACCATGATAATGGTGTTCACCAGAGTCAGGGCAAACAGCATTTTCTGATATCGCAGCTGTTTTTCTTCCATCTTGCAAAATATCCTTTCTTTATTATTTATAGGCCGTAATGGCGTATTATATATGATAGCATACCCCCAAATAAAAGTCATTGACTTTTGGTGTTAAGGGTGATAAGATAAGGTTCGCTGTTGCGGAAGTGTCGGAACTGGCAGACGAGCCAGACTAAGGATCTGGTGGGCATTGCGCTCGTGCGGGTTCAAGTCCCGCCTTCCGCAGAAGGACCCGGAGGTTTTCCCCCGGGTCTTTTTTGATTCATTTGTTTCGTTTTTGTACTGTACCTTCAAACTGCCCCTTTTTCTGATTCTTTTCTTCCCCTTCCTATGTTATGATGGTAGTGTGAACAGGTCTTTCGACCCAAACATCACGGTAAACAGAAACCGCCGTGTCTTCTCTCATACTAAGGAGGTCTCTATGAAGAATTCCCCCAAAGCCCTCGGCATCAAGTGGAAGATGATCCTGATGATCGTCCCCGTGGTGCTCATTTCCCTGGTGATCGTGGCTGTGGCGAACAACCGTCTTGCCAACAGCGCCATTCTCGACCAGACCGACACCTCCATGAAAGCCACGCTGGAATCCAATATCGCCAGCATTGACGGGAAGCTGGAGACCATACGGGTCACCGCGAAAAACCTGTCCATTACAGTCAGCAACGGCTATCAGCACATGAACATCGACGCCTTTGCCAGGACCTTCGGCAATGTAATCAAATCCAATGACCTGATCCTGGGAAGCGGCATCTGGTTTGAACCCGAGGTCTACACCGGGGATGAGGCCCACAAAGGAGAAACCTATGTGGGACCCTACTGGTACAGGGACGGGGATGTGATCGTAGAGGACTGGGAATACTCCAACGCCGATTACGACTACTTCAGCCAGGAATACTACCTTCAGGCAAAGGCCCTGTCCACTCTGGACGCCGAGATCACCGACCCCTATTACGACGCTGCCAGCGATTCCATCATGGCCTCCTGCTCCGCTCCCATCTTTGATGAGGCCGGCGCATATATCGGCTGCATCACCGTGGACATCTCCCTGGGCACCATCACGGAGATCGTCAACGGCATCCAGGTGGGGAAGACGGGCTACGCCATGATGACGGCCTCCGACGGAACCTATATCTGCACCCAGGACAGCGGGAAGATCTCAAAGGCCATGAAGATCTCCGAGGACACGGATCCCGTTTCCTCCGTCGCATCGGTGGTGCTCGGGGCCGAAGCCGGCGTCACGGAATATAAGGATTCCGCCGGGAAAATGGATGTGTATTTCGGGGAGGTCCCGGAGGTGAACTGGAAGCTGATCCTTGTGATGCCCCAGAAGGAGAGCCACGCTTCCGTGAACGCCATGACCAGGATCAGCGTGATCATCTCCGTCATTGCCATTCTCGCAAGC